>JBFGLX010000220.1:0-6162 GCA_041575955.1 Thermoanaerobaculia bacterium | reverse complement strand
GACGCTCCTGCTCGAGACCCGCTTTCCAGGCCTGCCCGAGTGGTTCCGGCAGGGCGCGGCCGAGGTCTACAGCGCCCTGGAGATCGACGGCGGGAGGCTGATCCTGGGCCGGGCGATCCCGACCCACCTGATGTTCCTCAGGTCGGCCGAGAACCGGCTGCCGATCTCGGTCGTCGTCGAGTCGGAGCCCGACCGGGCGGCCGGCATCACCGGCTTCGCCATCAGGTCGTGGGCGCTGGTCCACTACCTGGTCTTCGGCGACCGCTCGCTGCGCCCGAAGGTCGATCTCTACCTCCGGCTCATCGCCGAGCTGGAGCGGCCCCGGCGCGCGTTTCTCCGCGCCTTCGGCGTGCCGCCCGACGAGATGGGCGACCTGGTCGACGCCTACATTCTGCAGGAGAGCCTGCCCGCCGGCGCTCTCGACCTCGGGGAGCTGCCGGCAATCGAGACCTCCAGCCGCCGGCTGACCCGGTCCGAGGCCGTGCTGGCCTTTGCCGAGCTCACCCTGCACACCTCGACCGACCCGCAGCCGCGGCTCGTCGAGGTCTTGAGGGAGCTCGCCGCCGAGGGCTCGGCCGACGCGGCGCTGTGGACGACCCTGGGAGAAGCCGAGGCGGCGCTCGGCAACGCCGATGCGGCCGGTCGGGCGCTGCGCCGAGCGGTCGCGCTCGACCCCGAGGCCTACAAGGCGTGGCTCCTGCTCGGCGAAGCGCTGGCCGAAGGGGTGCGGACGGCGGGCACCGACGCCCAGCCGGAGGCGATCGAGGAGGCGATCTCCGCCCTCGAAAAGGCCGTCGCCTTGAGGCCCACGAGCCTCGCCGCCTGGGACCGGCTCTCCTTCGTTCACGCGGCGCACGCGAAGCCGTCGGAGGCCGCGATCGCGGCGGGCGAGAAGGCGCTCGAGCTCCGTCCCGGCCGCACGGATCTGGTGTTCAACCTGCTGCTGATGCGGGCCAAGCGGGGCGAGATCGACCCGGTGCGCCGGCTCGTGGATCGCCTCGCCGCCCTGGGGGCCGACGAGGCCCTGGTCACCAGCGGCCGCGAGCTGCTGCTCCAGCTGACGCTCAAGGGGACGCGCGAGCTGATGCTGGCCAAACGGCTCGACGACGCGATCGGGGTGCTCTCCGAGGTGCAGGCGCGCACCACCAGCGAGCGGCTCCGGGCTACCGCTCTCGACTGGATCGCGCAGGTCAGGTCCGTCCAGCAGCACAACCTGTTCGTCGAGCGCTACAACCAGGCGGTGCGGGCGTACAACGCCAGCGACTGGGAGCGCGCCGCCCAGGCGCTCGCGGAGCTCGCCGCCATCGCCCAGCCGGGCGAGCAGCAGCTGACCGCCGAGCGCCTGCGCGCCGAGGTCGAGTACTGGCGCGACTAGCCTTGCCGGACCTCCGGTATCATCGCCGCGATCATGGGCAGAGAGTCAGGAACGATCGCCGACGCAGCGCAGCTCCTGGGGCGGGTCGAGAAGGAGATCCATCGCGGCATCGTCGGCCAGGAGGAGCTGGTGCGCGGCCTGCTGATCGGCATGGCGGCCAACGGCCACCTGCTGATCGAGGGGGTGCCCGGTTTGGCCAAGACGCGCGCGGTGAATCTGCTCGCGCGCGCCTGCCGGCTGGAGTTCAAGCGCATCCAGTTCACCCCCGATCTGCTGCCCGCCGACGTCGTCGGCACGCGCATCTTCAACCAGGCCAGCGCCAGCTTCGAGACCTCGCGCGGGCCGATCTTCGCCAACTTCGTGCTCGCCGACGAGATCAACCGGGCGCCGGCGAAGGTGCAGTCGGCGCTGCTCGAGACCATGCAGGAGCGCCAGGTGACGATCGGCAAGGAGACGATCGAGGTCGAGCCGCCGTTCCTGGTGTTCGCGACCCAGAACCCGATCGAGCAGGAAGGCACCTACCCGCTGCCCGAGGCGCAGCTCGACCGCTTCCTGCTCAAGCTGGTGGTGACCTACCCGAGCAAGCAGGAGGAGGAGAAGATCGTCGCCATGGTGATCGACGAGAAGCGCCTGCCGGCGGTGGACCGGCTGCTCGACGGCGGCCAGGTCGCCCGCATCCAGGACGCCGCGCGCTCGGTCTACATCGACGCCAGGCTGATCGGCTACGCCACCGAGCTGGTCCAGGCGACCCGGCGGCCGGCCGATTTCAAGCTTGAGCTGGGCGCCTACATCGACTTCGGCGCGTCGCCGCGCGCCTCCATCGCCCTGGCGCAGGCCGGGCGGGCGACGGCGCTCCTGGACGGCCGCGACGCCGTCACCCCCGACGACATCAAGGGCGTCGCGCACGCGGTTCTGCGCCATCGCATCATCCCCACCTACTACGCGGTCGCCGAGAAGATCACCACCGACGACATGGTGGACGAGATCCTGAGAACGGTGAAGGTGCCATGACGGGGATCGATCGGGGGCAAGCCTCGCCCCTGCGTTCGCGCGCACCAGGGGCCGGCGCGACGGCCGTCCGGCCGTAGGGGCGGGCCGTGCGCCCGCCCGGCTCGAGCGACCATGCCTCGACTTGACGCACAGCACGACGACCGGATTCCCCGCCTGCTGCGCGACATCCGCGTCCTCGAGCTGACCGCGCGCAAGAACGCCGCCGGCCTGCTGAGCGGCGACTACCAGACCTCGATCCGCGGCGCCGGCATGATCTTCCACGAGTCGCGCAAGTACGTTCCGGGAGAGCCGGTGCGGTCGATCGACTGGAACGTCACGGCGCGGCTCGGCGAGCCCTACGTCAAGGTGAACCTGGAGGAGCGCCAGCGCGAGGTGTTCATCGCGCTCGACGTCAGCCCCTCGATGCACGCCGGCTTCCAGGACAAGACCAAGCTCGAGTTCGCGGTCGAGCTGGCGGCGACGATCGGCGCCAGCGCCATCGAGGGCGGCGACCGCCTGGGCTGGGTGCTGTTCGCCGATCGCGCTCTGGCGATGGACCGGCCGCGCGGCGGCGCCGCCCAGCTCTTCCGTTTCCTGAGGGCGATGCTCACGCACACCGGGCCCTGGCAGCGCCCGGTCGGCGAGTCCGACCCGCGCGCCGCCGTCGGCGCCATCCAGAGCTCGCGCCGCGGCCGCTACGTCGTCTTCATGATCTCCGACTTCATCGACCACGACGTGCCCGAGGACCTCAAGTACCTGCGCCCCCGGCACGACGTGTCGCTGCTGCACGTCTACGACCCGGCGGAGTTCGCGCTCGACCGGGCGGTGATCTTCGGCGGCTACTCCCCCGAGGCGAGCGGCGTCCGACGCTGGCTGGCGCCCGGCTCCACCGGCTCCCTCGACGACATGCAGGCGTTTCTGCGCCGCGAGGCGGGCCGCCTCCGCCTGGCAGTGAGCTCGCTCTCGACCACCTCGCCGGTGGCCGAGGCGCTCGGCGAGTTCCTCCATCTCAAGCGGAGCCGGCTCTTCCGATGACCGGCGCGGCGCTCGGGGGCGACCTTCCGGCCGGGCTGGCCGATCCGCTCCACCTGGCGTTCCCGGTGCCCTGGAAGCTGCTCGCGGTCCTCGCCGCGCTACTGGTCGCGGCGATCGCCTTCGCCCTCCTCCGGAGATGGCTCCGGCGACGGCGGCAGGCGCCGCCCAGGAAGCTGCCGACGCCCGTGCCCGGGCCGGCGCCGGGCCTCGCCGACGCCATCGCGGAGCTTCGCCGCCGCTACCGGAAGAGCCGTGCCTACCGCACGGCCTGCCACGAGCTCTCGACCCTCGTGAGAGGCTACCTCGAGAACGCCACCCGCCGCCGCTACTCGACGTTGACCGCCGGCGAGATCCGCCGCGAGATGGGCGACACCCGGGGGGCGCGGTTCTTCGGCACCCTGGCCGAGCTCCAGTTCGCGCGCCGCCCGCCGACCCGCAACGACCTCGACGGCGCCTGCGAGCTGGCGCTCGACGTGGCGCTGGTCAAGAGGACGGAGCGGTGATCGAGGGGCTCGCGCTCAGCCGTCCGTGGGTGCTCTGGGCGCTGCTCGCGGCGCCGCTCTACGCCTACCTGCGCCTGCGCTTCACGCGCCGCGACGCGGTGCCCTATCCGCCGCTCCAGTACTCCGCCGCGCCGCGCCGCGGAGCGCTGGCGGCGCGGCTGTTCGTTCCGCTCGAGGTCGTGGTGCTCGTGCTGACGGTCGCCGGGCTGGCCGGACCGTACCAGCGCACCGAGCTCGAGCTGATCGAGGACGAGGGCATCGACGTCGCCCTGGTGCTCGACGTCTCGCTCAGCATGCTGGCCGAGGACTTCCCGCCCAACCGGCTCGACGCGCTGCGCAAGATCGCCCGCGAGTTCATACAGCGCAGCGGCAACAACCGGGTCGGCATGGTCATCTTCGCCAAGGACGCCTACGTCCAGACGCCACTGACGACCGATCACGGCGTCCTGCTGCCGCTGCTCGACGCGGTGACCGTCCACACCCTCGACCAGAGCCGGAGCGGCGGCACCGCGATCGGCGACGCGCTCCTGGCGACCGCTCAGATGCTCCAGGGCGCGCGGATCGACGGCCGCGATCAGGCGCTGATCCTGATCACCGACGGCGAGAGCAACGCCGGCATCGAGACGCCGCTCGCCGCGCGCTACGTCGGCCAGCTGGGCATTCGGCTCTACGCCATCGGCATCGGCGGCGACCAGCCGGTCGAGGTCGAGTTCGAAGGCGAGCTGCTCGACTACCTGGCGGTCCTCGACGACACGCAGCTCCGGACGATCGCCGAGCTGGCCGAGGGCCGCTACTACCGGGCCAGCGAAGTAGACGCGCTCGAGGAGATCTTCCTCGAGCTGTCGCGGCTCGAGAGAACGCCGCTCGAGATCCGCCTGGTGGACATCCGGCGCTACCTGACCGACCGCGTGGCGCTGGCCCTGCTGCCCCTGTTCGCTCTCTGTCTCTACCTGGGGGGCGTCCGGCTGCGCCGGCCGCTGCGCTGAGCCGATGCGCTTCCAGGCTCCCCTCCTGCTCTGGCTGGCGCTGCCGTGGCTGGTCGGCTGGCTGCTCTACGCTCGCGCCCAGCGGCGGGCGCTCGCCTGGGTGCTCGGCAACGTCTCGCGACGGTTCCGCTCGCGCTTCTCGGTGCACACGCCCGCGACCCTCGGCTGGCACCTCCGGCTGCTGGCGATGATGGGGCTGCTGCTGATCGTGGCCGCCGCGCGCCCGTACCGGCCCGGCGCGGCCGAGATCGAGGCCGAGCGCGCGCGGGTCGTCTTGATCTTCGACGCTTCGGCCAGCATGTTCGCGACCGACCTCGGAACGCCGGCGCCGGGCGCGGACGCCACCAGCGAGCAGTCGCAGAACCGCTTCGAGCACGCCCGCGCCGCCGGCCGGATGCTGATCGAAGCGCTACCCGAGACGAGCTTCGCGCTGGTCAGCTTCAGCGGCTCGGCGGCGCTCCACACGCCGATGAGCGCCGATCGCGGTTTCCTGCTCGACGCCGTGCGCGGGCTCGAGATCCACGGCCAGTACCAGACCACCGGCTCGTCGCTGGCGGGCGCGCTCGACAGCATCTTCGAGTTCCAGGACCCGACCCGGCCCAACCTGCAGGCGGTGATCCTGAGCGACGGCGAGCAGCCGGTGGCGGAGGAGCTCGGCGACACGCTGGAGGCCCTGGCCGGCCACGGGGTGCCGGTCCACACCGTCGCCATCGGCACGACCGAGGGCCAGAGCCGGCTGATCTACGACTTCCGCGACATCGTGGCCGACAAGGAGAATCCGGCGGTGCTGCGCCAGTACCACACGAGCCGCGTGGACGAGTCCTTGCGCGCGATCGCCGCGGCCACCGGCGGGCGGTTCGAGGTCCTGGAGGCCGGCGCCCTCGTGCGCCTGGCCGACGCCATCGAGGAGTACCGCTCGCCGCCGGCGCGGATCGAGCGCACCGGAACCGGCACCGATCTGGGGGTCTACTGCCTGCTCGCCTTCCTGGCCGGCCTGGTGTTGGACGGCCTGGTGATCGGGCGCCGGCCGCGGCGTGCGCCTCTCCGCTTCGAGATCGACCGGCTGGGCGCCGGGGGCGCGCCGTCGAGGCGGGCGGCCGCGCTGCTGCTGGGCGGGACGCTGCTCTTTTCGTCCGCCTGCGCGAACACGCCGCGGGCGCGCGCCTACCGCGAGAACGAGCAGGGGATCGCCCTCGACCTGCTCAGGCGGCATGCGGACGCGCGCGTCCACTATCAGCGCAGCATCGGCTACGGCGTCGAGCCCCAGATCCCG
>JBFGLX010000219.1:0-6186 GCA_041575955.1 Thermoanaerobaculia bacterium | reverse complement strand
GCTCGGCCTCCAACCTGCTCGCCCGGAGCTCGCGGCGGCGCGCCTCCCAAAAGCCGCCCACGCCGTAGCCGGCCGCCACCAGGACGCCGAAGAGCACCGGCGAGACGCCGACCCAGGAGCCCCAGGTGGACTCGAGCGCCTCGCCAAAGTCGTAGGTCGCGACCGGCTCGTACGGCTGGATCACCCTCAGGGCGGCGGCGCCGACCAGCAGATGCGCGCCGATCACGAAGGTGCCGAGGCCGGCCAGCTTCAGCCACCAGAGGCGCGGACGCTCGAGCGGTCCCAGCAGGCCGATGCCGGCGCGGAAGACCCAGGGCGAGACCGCCGCCCAGAAGCCCCAGAGAATCGCCTGCCAGAGCAGGATCCGCCACCACTCGTGGTTGTGGTCGATCATCGAGAAGTAGAGCTGGCTCGAGAACAGCAGGGCGGCCACCAGCGCTCCGGCGCAGGCGGCGCCCACCAGCCAGCGCACCGGTGGCGCCGCTCGGTCGGCGAATTCGGAAGTCTCGCTCAAGGCCGAACAGGCTAACTCCGCGCGCCGGTCGGTTCAAGGCGGCTGCAGCGGCTCGCGCGCGGCTGCAGCGAACGGCGCCTCCGGGCGGGCGGGCGGCACGGCCGGCCCGCAGCGCCGCTCGCCGCCTCCACCGCCCGATTCCCTGCACGCTTCCGCCTTCGGCGGCAAAAGTGTTGCTCGCGCTGCGGTCCGGCGAGATCCTGCGCCCGTCTCAGAAACGCCACTCGGGGAGGACCTCATGAATCGACGACTTCAGCCCTCCGGACTCGTGCCCGCCGCCCTCGTCCTGGCCACGCTGGCAATCGCCTCGGGCCTCGCGCTCCGCCCCGCCGTGTCGCACGAAACGCCGGCCGGGGCGGTGATGCCCGAGTACGACGACGACGGCCGCCTGCTGCTGCCCGACGACTGGCGTCGCTGGGTCCTGGTCGGAGCGTCGCTGGGCCTGAGCTACAGCGAGGGTAGCGGCGGCTCCGAGATGTTCCACGAGACGCTGCTCGAGCCGACCGCCTACGAGCACTTCGTCCGCACCGGCGAGTTCCGCGACGGAGCCATGCTCGCACTGCTGCTGCACGGCACCGGCGAGGGGGTCCTGCCGCAGCGGCGAGGCCGTTTCGCCACCGAGGTGGCGGCGCTCGAGATGGCGGTCAAGGACTCGCGCGCCGAGGACCTCTGGAGCTACTACGGCTTCGGCGGCAGAAACGGCATGCGCACCAGCGCGACCGCGATCGACTCCGGCTCGTGCAACGACTGTCACCGGGAGCACGCGGCGCACGACAACGTGTTCGTCCAGTTCTACCCGCTGCTCACCGGGGTGGCGCCCGCGGGAACCGTCTTCACCTCGAGCGCCGGCGCCGAGACCCGGCTGGCGGCCGCCGGGGCGGAGCCGGCGACCCCCGGCGGTCCGCCACTGGCCCTGGACGGCCTCGACCCGGTACTGCTGGTGGACGGCCACGCCGAGCTCGGCAAGCCGGAGATCGTCATGGCCCATGACGGCTTCACCTACCAGTTCGTCAGCGAGCCGACCCGGGCGCGCTTCGCGGCCGATCCGGACCGCTTCTCGCTCCAGAACGCGTCCTGCCCGGTGATTCCGGGCGCGGCGATCGACCCCGCCCTGTTCGCGATCTACCAGGGCCGGCTCTACGCCTTCGCCTCCCAGGGCTGCGTCGATCGGTTCGAGGCCGACCCGGAGCGCTATCTGGCGGCGGCCGGCGGTTAGCCGCACCTCCCCTGCAGGCCAGGCCGTTTCCTGCTACCATGGGCTCGCCAGATGACGGCGAGGACCGAGGGGAGTCCCCCTCGCGGACGTCGGCGCAGACGACCCCGGAGACCGCGAGCTCCGGGCGCCGCGACGCAACCGATCCCGCTTCATCGACGCAGCAGCTCGCACTTCGCGGAAGAGGACCGCCAGCGCGGTGAGGCGCTTTGGCGCGAGAGCTTCGTAGAGCTGAACGTCGGTGACAGCAGCGCCCGGGCCAGTATTGGCGGCCCCCAGGGTGGCGTTTATCGAGTGGGACTCGACTGGCGCCAAGTGCCGTCGAAACGGACGCTGCACGCCTACTGCGACTGCGACCGATTTGCCGGCGGCACGGCGTGCGGCCACCTCTGGGCCACCCTGCTCGCGCTCGGCGCCAGCGGCCCCGAGAACCAGCCGGCCGGCAAGGACCGGGTCGGGCTTCGCAAGAGCCGCGCCCGCTCGCTCGGGGAGTTCGAGCGGAGCCTCGACAGCGCCCCCGCGGACGACGAGAGGCCGCAGCCGCGCGGCAAGCGAGCAAGCCGCGGGCGCAAGCCGCGGGCGCGCCGGGCCGCCGACCCCCTCGACGCCTGGCGGGGTCAGCTCGATTCGATCCGCAAAGCGGTCTCCAGCTCGGATGATCTGGCCGCGGCGGCCCGGAGCGACGACCCGGCCTCGGACCGCCTGCGGTTCCTGGTCAACACCACGGAGAGCGCTCAGGACGGCGGCCTGGTCCTGGACGTGTTCACGGCCGGGACCGGCTCGAGGCCGGCGGCCAAGCTCCAGAAGACGGCCGTCGATCCCGACGTCCTGGCCGAGACGCTGCGCAAGGCGATGCCGGCCGAGGCCGGCGCCAGTGCGCTGCCCCTGATCACGGTGCTCTCCCCCGACCCTCCCGGCCGCGGCCGCAAGCGCTCCGCACGCCACCGGCCGACGCCGTCGCGGCCCGAACCGGTGCGCCGCTTCCGGCTGCCGCCGAGGCTCTGGGATGCGCTGGTTCCGAACCTCGCCGCCGCCGGCAGGCTCGGCTGGTGGGACGGCCGTCCGCGTGCCGAGCGCAACCTGCTCAAATGGGACGATGGCCCTGCCTGGCAGCTCGCTCTACGGCTCGACAACGGCGCCCGCCAGGCGCGCATCGTCGGCAGCCTGGTGCGCGAGGGCGACCGGATCTCGGTCGCCGAGCCTGACCTCATCGTCGCCGGCACCAACGGCAGCCCGGCGAGCTCTTTCCTGCTGCTCAAGAACCAGCTCTCGCGCTTCGCCTCGCGCGGACCCCGCGACCTGGCGTGGATTCGCGCGCTGCGCGACATGGGCGAGATCGTGGTGCCCGACGAGGACCTCGGCGAGGCGTTCTCGACCCTGGTCGAGATCCCGGGCCTGCCGCGCATCGACGGCCCGCAGGAGTATCAGCTCACCGAGGAGCGGTCGAAGCCACGGCCGCGCCTGGTGCTCGAGTCCGAAGGCGCCGGGGTGCTGCCCAACGCGCCACTGCTGGCCAAGCAGTCGTTCATCTACGGTACCGTCGAGGTGGGCGCCGAGGAGCCCCACCCGTCGGTGATCGACTGGGAGAAGCTGACGTTCGTGCAGCGGGACCTGGAGGCCGAGCACGACGCGCTGCTGCGCCTGCTCGAGGCCGGAGCGCGGCCGATGCCCACCGGTGGCGACCACGCGCTGCAGGTGCCCCAGCCCGACCTGCCGGCGGTCGTCGAGCCGCTGCTCTCGGAGGGTTGGGAGGTGGTGGTGCGCGGCACCTCGCTGAGCCTCCCCGATCCGCCGGCGATGCGGGTGGAGAAGAAGACCGACTGGTTCGAGGTCAGCGGCAACACCGACTTCCGCGGCAACCGGGTCGAGCTCAAGCAGATCCTCGAGGCGATCTCGAGCGGCAAGCGGTTCATCGAGCTCGGCGACGGCTCGCACGGCCTGCTGCCCGCTTCCTGGATCGACAATTTCGACTCGCTGTCGAAGCTCGCCCACGACGACGACGAGGGCAAGCTGAAGTTCCTGCCATCGCAGGCGCTGCTGGTGGACGTACTGCTCAGCGCCATGCCGCCCGCCGACGTCGACGGCTCCTTCACCCGCCTGCGCGAGAAGCTGGGCTCTTTCAAGAGCATCAAGCCCAAGAAGGAGCCGCGCGGCTTCTCCGGCACGCTGCGGACCTACCAGCGCGAAGGCCTCGCCTGGCTCGATTTCCTGCGCGAGTTCGGCCTCGGGGGCGTGCTCGCCGACGACATGGGGCTGGGCAAGACGGTGCAGGTGCTGGCCCTGCTGCGGGCCAACCGCGCGCCGTCCAAGACCACCGGGCTGCCCAGCCTGGTGCTGGCGCCGCGCAGCCTGGTCTACAACTGGATCGACGAGGCCGCGCGCTTCACGCCGTCGCTGAAGGTCGTCGAGTATCGCGGGCCGGGGCGCGAGGCGCTCAAGGAGAAGTTCTCGGAGTTCGACATCATCGTCACCACCTACGGCACCCTGCGCCGCGACATCGACTTCCTGGCCACCGTCCAGTTCGACACCCTCATCCTCGACGAGGCGCAGGCGATCAAGAACCGCGACTCGCTGTCGGCCAAGGCCTGCCGGCTGCTGCGCGCCCACCACCGGCTGGCGCTGACCGGCACGCCGATCGAGAACCACCTCGGGGAGCTCGGCTCGATCTTCGAGATCCTGAACCCGGGCCTGCTCGGCAGCCTGCCCAAGCTCGAGATCCTCGGCGCCAGCCGCACGGCCAGCGAGCAGGAGCTCAAGCTGGTCGCCGAGGGGCTGCGCCCCTTCATCCTGCGCCGCACCAAGGCCGAGGTGCTCAAGGACCTGCCGCCCAAGACCGAGCAGATCCTCTACTGCTCCCTGCACGACGAGCAGCAGGAGATCTACGACAAGCTACGGCTCGCCTACCAGGCGACCCTGCTGGGCGAGGTCGAAGGGGCCGGCAAGCAGGGCTCCGCCATCCAGGTGCTCGAGGCGCTCCTGCGGCTGCGCCAGGTCGCCTGCCACCCGGGGCTGGTCGATCCGGACTGGGAGTCGGCCGGCAGCGCCAAGCTCGAAGCGCTGTTCGAGCAGGTGGAGGAGGTCCTCGACGAGGGCCACAAGGTGATCGTCTTCTCGCAGTTCACCAAGCTGCTGGCCTACGTGCGAGCCGCCCTCGACGAGCGCGGCGTGACCTACGCCTATCTCGACGGCCAGACGCGCGACCGCGGCGCGGAGGTCGAGCGCTTCCAGACCGATCCGGCGACCAATCTCTTCCTGATCAGCCTGAAGGCCGGCGGGTTGGGCCTCAACCTGACCGCCGCCGGCTACGTCTTCCTGCTCGACCCGTGGTGGAACCCGGCGGTGGAAGCGCAGGCGATCGACCGGGCGCACCGGATCGGCCAGACCCAGCCGGTCTTCGCCTACCGCATGATCGCCCGCGGCACCGTCGAGGAGAAGATCCTCACCCTCCAGGAGTCGAAGCGCAAGCTGGTCGAGGCGGTGCTCGGCGGCGAGGAGCAGTCGATGCCCAGCCTGACCGCCGACGACCTGCGCATGCTGCTTGCTTAGCCCTCTTCGAGGGCGCTCAGACCGGCTTCCACGGCGGCGTGGTCGCCGGCGAGCACCAGCGCGTCGCCCGCCTCGAAGACCAGGTCGGCGGCCGGATGCGCGAGCACCTGGTCACGACGAATCACGCCCAGGATCGTCGCGCCGGTGCGGCGCCGGAGGTCGAGATCGCGAATCGTGAGGCCGATCCGCGGATGCCCGGGCTGCATGACGAAGGTCTCGGCGGTGCCGGCGGTCAGGACGCCGAGCATCGTCTCGTTGAGCCGGATGCGCGGGCGCACCGAGAGCAGGGCTTCGTAGTGGTGCTCCTTGAGCAGGCCGATCGCCGACCGGATCGCTTGCCGCGGCAGCCGGAGGCTCTCCAGCACGCGGCGCGTCAGCTCCACCGAGGTCTCCAGATCCTCGGTCACAACCTCGTTCGCTCCGAGGCGCAGCAGCTCGCGCATGTCGAGGGTGTCGGCGGCCCTCACCACCAGGTGGATCGAGGGTTGCAGCTCGCGGGCGACGCGCACCGCGCGCCGGGTGGCGCCGGGGTCGGAGAGCGCCAGCACCAGCACCGCCGCTTCGGGCACGCCGACCGCCAGCTGGATCTCCCGCCGCGAGATGTCGCCGAGCATCACCGAATCGCCCTTCGAGCGCAGCTCGCGCATCACCGCGATGTCGACGTCCACGAGCTCGAAGTGCTTGCCGGCCTGCCGCAGCACGCGCGCGATATGGCGGCCGTTGAGGCCGCAGCCGGCGATGACCGTGTGCCCGCGGCGGGTCGCGGCCTGCCGCTCGGCCTCCAGCCGCTGCGCCGGCGGCTCCAGCCGCTTCAGCAGGGGGCCGGCGGCGGCCACGACGAGCGGGGTCAAGAGCATCGACAGCACGCTGCCCGCGATCAGCAGCGAGTAGACGTCGGCCGGGACCAGCCCTT
>JBFGLX010000218.1:0-6207 GCA_041575955.1 Thermoanaerobaculia bacterium | reverse complement strand
TCTCCTTCCAGGGCTTGGCGACCGTGCAGCCGCCGGCGCCGTCGGATCGCTGGCTCAGGACGTCCAGGTCGCTGGCCAGAAAGTAGGGGGCGATGGGTATGCCCCGGCTCTGGGCGAAGGCCGCATCGGCGGCCACCCGCGATCCGGTGGCTGGATAGGGAAAGTTGTTGTCCTGACGCTCGACCGAGCAGCCGCAGAGTCCCGGCTGCTGCGAGGGCCCCCAGCCGGTCTTGTGCCAGATGAGCGCCCCGTCGCCTCCGAACCGCACGTTCAGATAGCCCAGCACGTCGAGCAGACGGTGCGCGGAGATATACCCCGCTTCCGCCATCCAACTCGGATGGTCCGGCGCGCTGCTCGCCATGCGTTCGAAGATCGTGCGCTCGGTCCAGGGGGTCTCGGTGTCCACGAACTCCTTGTAGCGCATCGCGTGGTCGAACCAGTCCGCCTCCGCGTGCGGTCGACCCTCGAGGGCGAGCACCAGGGGCCACTGCATGTCGAGCCCGCAGTCGCTCTCGTCGCCGTCGGGGCAGAAGCAGCTCGCCGGGTCCGGCTGGTCGCAGAAGTTGAAGTGATTGCCGGCGTGCCCGACACGGCGGGGAAAGATCGACAGGGTGACCCCGACGCCGTTGGTGTCGGTGGCGTCGCCTCCGTAGCAGGGAACGCTCGAGTAGTTGCAGAACCGGAAGCGTTTGATTCGCGCCTGCGGGTCTTCGGTGGCGACGTAGAGATCGGACGTCCCCTGGTGATCGACGGCGAACCACTGCATGCTCATCATCCCGCTCGGGTAGGTGTAGAAGGTGGGGTCGCCGTTGATGCCGCCACTGAACGGCTCCGCGACGCGCGCGCCGATCACTCCGGTCGGCACGACCAGCGAGGTCCTGCCGAGGTCGGCCGGATCGGCCGGCGCCAAGCGCCGCAGCGGCAGCTGGACGTCGGCGAGCGTCCAGCCGCTGCGGTTGGCGACGCCCAGCTCGATCTCGAACGCGGTCTCTCCGCCGCGAGGCCGGATCTCCACCTCGACGTCGAGGGTGTCGGCGGAGCTTCCCGGCTGGGTCGAGAAGGTCATCGACGGGTCGGGCGCGGGCAGCTCGATGCCGGTCCATCTCAGATGCTCGCCGGTCGCGGTCGACTCGTGGACGACCTCGCTCCTGAGGGTGGCTCGGTTGGTGACGTAGATCGCCTGCGACGGATCATCGGGATTCTCGAGGCGCAGCCGCCAGAGCTCGCCGGCCGGCGCGGCCAGGGTCTTGACCGAGCAGTCCGCGCGATCGGCGAGCGCCGCCAACCCGAATCCGTCCTCGGAGCCGGCGAGCGCCAGCTCGAGCCGGTCGTCCACCTGCCGCACCAGCCCGCGCTCGCGCAGGCCCCGGCGGTAGACGCTCGTGAGCTCCTCGGCCGACAGCAGCTCGTTGAAGGTCTCGAGGCTGTCCATGCGCAGGCGCCCGTCGGTGGACATGTTCCAGCTCCCGCCTCGTCGGGAGCCCAGGGCCCAGAGCTCGGCGCCGATGGTGTCGCCGAGGTAGTCGGTCTGGGACTCGACCTCCTTGACCAGGATGCCGTCCAGCCACAGCCTCAGCCGCGTGCCGCCGCTCGAGGTCGGCTCCCAGCCGAAGCCCAGGTGGCGCCACTCGCCCGGGCCCCAGGAGTGGGCGGGCGCGATCATGGTGATGCCGTCGGATCCGCCGGCGGCCTGGGAGAAGTGGGCGACCGCCCGAACCGTGCCCGGAGATTCCAACTGGATCCACAGCGTCCGGAAGTCGCCCAGGTGTTTGGAGTGGAAGAGCCTCTGGCTGCCGGCGGCCCAGGCGTCGCTCCCGACCCAGGCGGTCAGCGTGCCGCGCTCGACGTTCAGGACGTCGGCGGCGGGCAGGGTCAGGATGCCGTGCGGATCGGTTCCGTCGACCTTGACTCCCTTGCCCCGCCGACCCTCTGCCGTCACGCAGTTCGGGCAGCTCCCGTCCCGCTCGTCGATCGCCTCGCCGTCGAAATCCAGGACGAATCGCGGAGTCGGCTCGGGCGGGGCGGCCGCGAGGCCCGCGACGGCGCTCTCGTCGAGTGCGCCCCACCAGGTGCGGAACGCGTCGATCGAGACCCGGTTCGCCTGCGGACCGTTGGCCTCGAACGGGTCGCCGGCCCGTCCGGAGCCGATCAGGTAGAGACGCGACCTGTCGGCCAGCGGTCCGCCGAGGTTGCCGGGCACGCTCGCCGCAGGGCCCGCCGGCCGCCCGTCCATGTACAGGCGGAGCTGGCCGGCCCGGCCGCCCCAGGTCGCCGCGAGGTGATGCCACGCCTGGTCCCGCAACATCGACATCGGAGCGGTCGCCACCCCCTGGTTGCCGGAAGCGTCGGTCACCTCGAATCGAAGGACGTCGCCGCGTCCGGGCACCGAGCCGAGGAAGAAGCGCCTGCCGAGATCGTCGTCGCTGTCGACCAGACGCATCGCCTTGCCGGGGTCGAGGGGGCCGTCCAGGCGGAGCCAGAAAGCCAGCGACCCCGACGCGTCCGGATGGAGCGCCCGATGCAGCGGCAGTGCCAGGTATCCTCCTCCCGGTGACAGCCCGAGGCCGGCGACCCCTTCGACCCGGTGATTCCAGCCAGGGTCGACGCAGCCGGCGCCATCTCCGGAATCGTGACAGAGGGCGCGGCGCACCGACTCGCGCCGATCCTCGAAATCGAGCGCGTACCGAATGGACGGCTCCGGCGGCGAAGCGCGGAGCGCCGCGATGAACGCCCGGTCGGGCGCGCCGTCGAAGCTGCGCACCCCGTCGATGCTCGCCCCGACTCGCGACGCGTCGGGCGCTCCAGCCAGGTACGCCCATCGGGGCATGCCCTCGGAACGAGGAAAATGCTGGTTGCGAGGGCGCTCGGCCGCGAGGGCGCCGTCGAGGTAGAGGCGCACGACCTCCAGATCCCAGACCAGGGCCACGTGGTGCCAACCCGACGACGGATTCGCGAACTCCCCCGTCAGCTCGATTCCGCCGGCCGGCCCATTGCGTAAGAGCGCGCTGACATGGCGCCCGCCGCCGCGAGGAGTCAGCAGGATCCTCCACCCGTCGCTGCCCGGGATGTCGAGGAGAGGCGAGAGTGTCGCGGCCCCCAGGTACCACAGAGCGATGCCGCCATGATCCAGATTCAGCAGGTCGGCGGCGGGTGTCCTCAGGTACCGCCACCCGCCGCGACCCGGCAAGGCGGCGACCCGCGCTCCCCGGCCCGGGGCCGCGACGCCTTTGGGCTCGAAGCTGCAGCCGCTCGGGCCACACGCGGTCACGTTGGCGCGCCGCCACTCGAGCGGATCGTCAAAGTCGAGCCGCGCGCGCTCGGTGACGCCGAACGGGCACGGCGGTGCGGCAAGGCTAGAGCCTGCCGCGGCGGCAGAGATCAGAACGAGCAACCAGACCTCGGGCCTGGCGGGCAGCAGCAACCTCACGGCGCTCTCCCTTCCGTTGGTCCACACGTGGCGACTTGAGCGACTGAGTGTATCGCACCGGCCGCTGGGACTCGACTCGTTCGTTCCGAAGTCGGGGCCTAGTAGGCTCGACCCCGAGATGGGCGGCAAGCTCCTGTTCTTCGGCACCCCGGCGTTCGCGGTTCCGACCCTCGAGGCGCTCGAGCGGGCGGGGCGGGCGCCGGCGCGGGTGGTGACCCAGCCGGCGCGGCCCGTAGGCCGGGGGCGCAAGCTCAGGCAGCCGGCGGTGGCGGAGTGGGCGCTCGAGCGGGGGATTCCGGTGGCGCAGCCGAAGCGGGTGCGGGCGCGGAGCTTCCGGGAGCTGGTCGCCGCCGACCGGCCCGAGGCCGTCGTCGTGGTCGCCTTCGGCCAGATCTTTCCGGGCTCGCTGCTCGAGCTGCCGCCGCTCGGCTGCGTCAACCTGCACGCTTCGCTCCTGCCGGCCTACCGCGGCGCGGCCCCGATCCAGGCGGCGCTCGCCGCCGGCGAGACCGAGACCGGGGTCACGACGATGCTGATGGAAAAAAAGCTCGACGCGGGGCCGATCCTCCTCCAGCGACGCGTCCCGATCGGGCCCGAGGAGACCACGCCCGAGCTCGCCGAGCGCCTGGCCGGGATCGGCGCCGGGCTGGTGGTCGAGACGCTCGACCGGCTCGAGGCGGGCGAGATCGAGCCCCGCCCCCAGGACGATTCGCTCGCCAGCTTCGCGCCGCTGCTCTCGAAGGACGACGGCCGGGTCGATTGGCGGCTGCGCGCCGTCGAGATCTTCAACCTCCTGCGCGCCTACACGCCGTGGCCGGGGCTGACCTCGACGCTGCGCGACGAGCCGGTCAAGATCGGCCGGGGGAGACCGATCGATTCCGGGAGCGAGGCCGAGCCGGGCGAGCTCCTCGGCGTGCGCGACGGCCGGCTGGCGGTCGCCTGCGGCGGCGGTACGGCGTTCGGCATCGAAGTCCTGCAGCGCCCCGGGCGCAAGGCGCTCGGGGCCGCCGAGTTCGCCAACGGCGAGCATCTGCGACCAGGAGAGCGCTTCGGTTGAGCGGACCGCCGGCGACGACGGTGCGCGGGCTGGCCGCGCGGATTCTGGATCGCGCCCTGTCGTCGCGCGAGGCGCTCAGCGGGCCGCTCTCGGCGGCGCAGCGAGAGCTCGATCGACGCGACCGGCGGCTGCTGCAAGAGCTCGTTCACGGCACTCTGCGCTGGCGGTCCCGGCTCGACCATGTGCTCGCCGCGGCGGCGAACCGGCCGCTCGAGCGCATCGACTCCGAGCTTTGGGCGCCCTTGCGGCTGGCCGCCTACCAGCTTCTGTTTCTCGACCGCGTGCCGGGCTACGCGGCGGTTTCGGAGGCGGTGGACGAGGCGCGGCGGCGCGCTCCCCGGAGCGTGCCGTTCGTCAACGCGGTCCTGCGCCGGATCTCGCGCTCGCCGAGCCTCGAGCGCTGGCCGGTCGAGCTCGCCGACCCGATCGAGCGCCTCGCGATCGAGACCAGCCACCCGCGCTTCCTGGTCGAGCGCTGGGCGGACGCCTTCGGCGCCGAACGGGCGGCCGCGATTCTCGCCGCCAACAACCGGCGGCCGAATCCCCATCTGTTGAGCTTCGCCGATCGCGGCGGCCGAGCGGCGCTGGCGGCGAAGCTGGCCACCGAGGGGGTCGAGACGCGGCCGCTCGAGCTCTCCCCGCTCGCCCTCGAGGTCACGGCCGGAGACTCGCTGGCGACGCGGGCCTACTCTGCCGGCGACTTCTACGTGCAGGACCAGGCGAGCCAGGCCGCGGCGCTCGTGCCGCCGCCGCGGGCCGGCGAGCGGATCTTCGATGCCGCCGCGGCGCCGGGGGGCAAGAGCTTCGCGCTACTGGCCGCCGAGCCGTCGGTGCGGCTCGTCGCTGCCGACGTCGATCCGGGGCGGCTCGCGCTGCTCGAGGGCAACCGGCGGCGCCTCGGCCGGGCGTTCCCGCGGCTGGCGGCGGACGCGGCGCGCCCGGCGCTCGGCGGCGGCTTCGATCGCGTGATCGTCGATCTCCCCTGCTCGGGAACCGGCATCCTCGCCCGCCATCCGGATCTCAAGTGGCGGCTCAGCGAGTCCGAGATCGGCCGGCTGGCCGGGCGGGCTCTCGAGCTCCTCTGCGGCACGGCCGAGCTGGTCGCGCCCGGCGGACTCCTGGTCGCGATCACCTGCTCGATCGAGAGCGTCGAGAACGAAGCCGTGGCGCGGGCGTTCCTCGAGAGCCGCGGCGATTTCTCGCTCGTGCCGCTCCAGGAGGCCCTGGGCGCCCCGGCCGCGAAGCACGTTCGCGCGCCCGGCCTCTGGCGCCTGCTGCCGGCCGAGCGCAACGACGGCTTTACCGTGCAGGTCATCGGTCGGCAGGGGCGTCGACCTATCTGACGTTCGCGTAGAGCTTCGCCAGCCGCTCCGGCGCGACGCCGGCGAAGTAGAGCAGCCAGATCAGCCAGTTGATCGCGACCGTACGCGCGACGCCGCGGTTCTGGTAGCGGCGCACGGAGGTCGTCACCGGCGGCTCGAGCAGGGTCACGCGGCCCGCGCGCTTGAGCCGGCGCGCGAAGTCGAGGTCCTCCAGGAGCGGCCACTCTCGAAAGCCCCCCAGCTCGGCGAAGAGATCGGAGCGGCAGAACTGCGCCTGGTCCCCGAGCGGGCAGCCGGTCAAGCGGGTGCGCAGGTTGGTCAGCCGCCCGCCGAGCCGCATGATCGGCCGCTCGGACCGCCACTCGACGTAGAAGCCGCCGGCCGCGGCGCCGCCGCGGATC
>JBFGLX010000217.1:0-6214 GCA_041575955.1 Thermoanaerobaculia bacterium | reverse complement strand
CGGATGCTCTGCAGCGCGGTGGCGACCCGGGCCGCGTGGGTGACCACCGCTTCGACCATGAAGCCGCTCTCCCCCAGAAACTCGATCCGCAGGCGGCTGCCGGGCGGCAGCGGGCCGTTGGTGGCGATGAACACTCCGGTGGTGGAGAGGTTGGTCGTGTATCCCTTGCGGGGGTGCTCGTCGCCCCTCGGCCAGTAGCGAACCTGGACCCTGCGGGCGAAGCGCTTCCGGCGACGTTTTTCCACGGCGATCTCAGTCCGTCTTCAGCGCCGGCAGCAGCGGCACCCTGAGGGTACCAGCGACCGCCGCGACGCTGGCCAGCATGCCGATCAGGAAGACGACCGCCAGCGTCGCCAGCAGCGAAGGCCAGGGCAGCCGGGAACCGGCGGCAATCAGATAGGGGCTCGAGGCGACCAACCCCGCGAGGGTGCCGATGGCGATGCCGACCGCCAGCAGCGCGCCGTTCTCGCTCACCACCATCCAGGAGAGCGTCGAGCGCCGGTAGCCGAAAGCGCGCAGGGTGGCGAGCTCGCCGCGGCGCTCGAGCACGCTGCGCAGCAGCACGATGCCCAGGCCGAGCGTGCCGAGGACGAGCCCGAGGCCGCCGAGGGTCTGGAAGGTCGACATGTAGGTGTGCTCGACGGCCAGAAACGAAGCGATCCGTTCGCCGGTGCCGGTGACGTCGAAGCCGTAGTCCTCGAGCGTCGACTCGAGCAGAGCGGCGGTCTCGGCCGCCCGCGCGGCCGGCGGGTCGGCCAGGAAGACGGAGTAGCCGGCGCGGCTCGGAAAGAGCAGCTTGAAGCTCTCCTCCGAGATCAGGACCTCGCTCTGAAAGAGGCTCCTCGCCAGCAGGCCGACCAGCCGCAGCCGGACCTCGCGCCCCGCCTCGTCCTGCATGACGATGTCGTCGCCCAGGCCGACGTGCAGCACCCAGAGCGCCGAGTTGTTGTCGGCGACCGCCGGGATCACCCCGGGCTCGAGCTCGCCCTCGAGAACTCGCCACGGATTGCCCGGGCTGCCGTCGGGCTCGAGCGCCTCGTACTCCCAGCGGGCGCCGGTGGTGAAGCCGCCGCGCTCGATGAGCTCCTTCGGCACGCCCAGCACCCGCGGCCGCTCGGGCCGGTAGAGGTTGAGGCAGCTCACGTCCTCGCCGGGCAGCAGCCGCATGGGAATGAAGTCGACGTCCTCGAGCCGCCGCGAGTCCTCGGCGGAGAATCCGAGGGCGAGCCGGCTCTCGGGCCGGCCAAGGTCGGCGACCAGGGCGACGTCCGACTCGGCGATCAGGGTGAACCCGCCGGCGCCCCCGGCGCGGTCCTCGACGTCGATCTCGCGGCCGATCCGGTTGGCCGCGACCACGACGATGATGAAGCAGGCGCTGGCCACCAGGCCGACGCTGAGCAGGCTGCGCCCCCGGTTGCGGCCGCTGTTGCGCGCCCCCATGCCGATCACCGCCAGCGATCCGAGCGAGTTCGCCCGCCGTCGCCCGCCGCCGATGCGGTACGAGAACCACGCCAGGCCGCCGACCAGCAGGCAAGCGCCGATGCCGAAGGCGGGTCCGGCCGCGGCCTCGCCGCCGGCCGCGAGCGCCCAGGCGACGAGCGCCAGCGCCAGCACCAGGCTCGTGACCGCGACCGCGCGCGCCCGCTTGGGGCGGGTGGCGGTATCGAGCACCGCCGTCGATCCGGCCAGTAGCGCCGGCGCCGGAATCTTGTGCAGCCTGCGCAGCGACCACCAGATGCTGAGCAGCACCACGGCGATCGAGGCCGTCCAGCCGATTGCCAGGCTGAGCGGCTCGACGTGCAGGAAGAGCACCGGCGTACCGACCGCCGGCAGCCACCAGGTGCGCAGGCCGGCCAGCATCGACCAGCCGTAGAGGAGCGCCAGCAGCAGGCCGACGCTGGCGCCGGCGACGGCCAGCAGCCCGCCTTCGGCGAGCAGCGCCCGGCGCACCGACCGGACGCGGAAGCCGACCGAGCGCAGCAGGCCGACCTCGCGCGCTCGCTGCTCGACCCCGAGCCGGAAGAGCAGCCCGACCAGCATGGCGGCGGCGGCGATCAGAAACATGCTCAGCGCCAGGAAGAGGCTGGCGAAATCGGTGGCGCCGCGAGAGCCGCGCAGGCCCTCCTCTTTGAGCCGTCGGAAGGCGAGCCCGGCGGCCGCCGGGTCGAGGTGGTCGGGGAGATCCTCGGCGAGAGCACGCTCGAGTTCGGCAACGCTCTCGCCGGCCGCCGGCGCCATCCGGACCGACGTCAGGTCGCCGAAGCGGCTGCGCCACAGGCGCCTGCCGGTCGCCTCCGAGACGAACGCCTTGGGCGCCGCGCCGAAGTCGTCCCAGTAGTGCTCGTCGCGCTCGCGGATGCGGTCGAGGTCGATCGGGAACGGCGGGTTCCAGGCCGACATGTCCTCGGCGTCGTGCATGCCCGGAAAGTCCGGGGTCAGCGAGCGGTCGAGCGCCAGCCCCGCCATCGCGACGACGCCGCGCAGGCGGAAGCGGCTCGACGCGACCGACAGCTGGTCGCGCTCGCCGACCACGTAGTAGGTGAGCTCGATCTCGTCGCCGGGCTCGACGCCGAGGTCTTCGGCCGTCCAGGCGTTGAGCAGGATCTCGTCTTCTTCGAGGCGCGGCGCGGGCGCGCCGTCGACTAGCTGGAACGGCCCGAGCGCGGGCGCCGTTGCCGGGTCGATCGCGGTGACGGTCGAGTAGGGCACCGAGCGCTCGCCGGCCGAGATCGAGTTGGCCAGATAGGTGAGCGCCGGCTGGCCGGTCGCTCCGCTCTCCCGGGCGAACGCCGCCAGCGCCTCGCTCAGCGCCGGACGGAGGACGAACTCGCGGCTCAGGACCGCCAGGTGATCGCCCCGGTCGTGGACGACGACGCCGAGGTCGTCGGTGTCGAGCGCGTCGCGGAGGGCGGCGCGCAGGAGAGCGCTCTCCGGCGCGCCTGGGGCGTCGCCGAAATCGGCCAGCAGGAGGTTGACCCGCGCCGAGCCCTGGCGGCCGAAGAGCGCGCGCTGCAGCCGCGGGAGCTCGACGAAGGCGTTGAACGGCCGCGTCTGGTGCTGGCTCAGCGCGAAGCTACCCGGGCCCCGGTCGGGGGCGATCGCCGCCACCGACAGGCGCAGGGTGCGGATCGTCTCGGCCGCGTCCTGGCGCCCGACCAGCGTCTCGCGGGGGATCTCGGCCGGACGCTCGAACGACAGCAGGACCTGGTCGCCGACCGTCGCCCCGAGCTCGCCGGCGAGCGCCGCGTTCAGGACCACCGGCGGGAAGATGCCGCGCTCGGCGCTCTGGAAATCGATTCCGGACGGGCCGGGATAGAGCTCGGTGAAGCGCTCGTCGACGCCCATGAGCGCCACGTCGGAGGCGCGCGCGCGGCTGTCGCCGTGGATGGCGCTGCCGCGCAGCATCAGCAGGGGGGCGAGCCGGGGTCCGGTGGCCAGCTCGTCGCGCAGGCGGTCGCCCAGGGCCTCTCCGAACGGCCGCTCGCCAAGGAGCGCGACGTCGATCTCGCCCAGGCGCGACAGGGTCAGGTCGCGGAGGCTGCCGCGCACCGAGTCGCCGACCAGGAGCGCGCCGGTGAGCACCGCGGTGGCGACCGCCGCGCCGCAGACCACCGCCAGGTGGGTGCGCCAGTAGTAGATCAGGCTTCGACGCATCGGCCGTCGTCCAGCTGGGCGCGCCGCGGGAACCGCGCCGCGATCTCTGAGCTATGGGTGACGACGATAACGATCCGCTCGGAGCCGGCGTGCAGCTCGAGCAGCAGATCCATCACGCCGTCGGCGTTCTTCTTGTCGAGGTTGCCGGTCGGCTCGTCGCAGAGCAGCAGCGCCGGGCGATTGACCAGCGCGCGCGCCACCGCCACCCGCTGGCGCTCGCCTCCCGAGAGCTCGGCCGGCCGGTGGGCCAGGCGGTCGGCGAGCCCGACCCGGCCGAGCAGCTCGCGGGCCCACGTCTCGTCGCCCCCTTCGCCGGGGAAGGCCAGGGTCGGGATCAGCACGTTCTCGAGCACCGTGTACTGGGGCAGGAGGTGGTGGTCCTGGAAGATGAACCCGATCGTCCGGTTGCGAAAGCGGGCCAGCTCGGGCTCGGAGAGGGCGAAGGGGTCGCGGCCGCCGATCCGGATGGCGCCCGAGGTCGGCTCGTCGAGGGTGCCGATCAGGTGCAGGAGCGTGCTCTTGCCCGAGCCGGAGCGGCCGGTGATCGCCAGCGCGTCGCCGGGTTCGAGCGCCAGCGTGCACCCCTGGAGGACGTGGAGCTCCTGCGGTCCGAGGATGAAGGTCTTGTGGACGTCGTCGAGCCTGAGATCGTTGGCGCTCACCCTGGTGGCTTCCCCCGCCTGCGATCTTATCGGCTCCGCCCGCGATGCCCGTCACGCCCGGCGAATCTGGTGAGGCATCCAGGGCGGGTGGCCGCGACCGTCCCGCGCCCCGAGGCCCGGTGGCTGACGGTCGGTATGGACCGTGCTGTAGGGTCGAGTCACGCCGTTCCGCGCGGGTCTGACGCTCTTGCTGCTCCTCGTCGCGACCGGCGCCGCGGCGACCGAGATCGAGCCCGGCATCTACCGGATCGAAGGTCTCGGTGATTCGCTTCCCAAAGACGACCTCGAGCCGCTGGCGGGGATCGTCGGCAAGGCCGAGCTGGTCGGCCTGGGCGAGGCGGTTCACACGTCCGGCGATTTCTACCGGGCGAAGTTCCGGATCTTCCGGTACCTGGTCGAAGAGCTCGGGTTCCGGGTCACATTCAGCAGACCGGGGATCTCATTCGCCTGCCTCAGTCGAAAAATTCGCTTCCCGGATGCGCGGACGGCGGTCTGGGCGCACAACTTCCGTCTCGCTCGAGGCAAGGCCAACGGAATAGAGACGATGGGCCTGCACCCGAAGAGGGCGTTCAAGAGGAAGTACAAAGCGATCGGACTGATCGCGTTCGAGGCGTCGATCGACTGGGTGGGTGTCGGCTGTGGCTTGTTCGCGACCGCCGAGCCGGGATCGGTCGAGGACCTGTTGCGTCAGCTGGGCGAGCCGCTGCTGCTCGTCGACCTCGCGTTCCCGGGCGGCGATCCGCCGTTCCTGCGCAAAGGGCGCAAGTACGACTTCAACTGGGGGGTGGCGCCTGACGCCCAGGCGCCGGTTCAACGCGCTGGTCTACCTGGAGAGCGCGATGAAGATGCAGCCGCTCGCTTGGCCCCCTGCGTAGCCTAGACCTGATCCGCGATCAGCGGCGGAATGTCGATCGCCCGGATCCCGCCGGGCTCGTCGAGCACGCAGCAGACCGCGGTGACCTCGCCGCGCGCGACTCGGGTCTCGCCCTTCCAGAACTCGAAGCGGTAGGTCATCGACTTGGTCCCCTTGCGGGCGACGGTCACCTGGATGTCGAGCTGGTCGCCGAAGCCGATCGGGCTCAGGTACTCGCAGCTCGCCTTGACCCGCGGCCAGCCGATGGCGTGGCCGTCGTGCTGCATGTGCACCTCGGCGCCGAGCGAGCGCAGGAACTGGTGCTCGGCGGTCTCCATGAAGACGAAGAAGCGCGAGAAGTGGACCAGCCCGCTGACGTCGGTGTCGGCGAACTCGACTCGTCTCTGGGTGCGGAAGTTCATCTGCTTGACTGGACGAGGAGCGACGGTCTCTCGAGCATGCGGTCTCCTCGGGCCGAACCGGCGGATTCGCGGCTACCGGCCGGTGCGCACGGTCTGGTGGGTCAGCGCCGCCAGAAGGTCGGCGCCTCCTTGTACTCCATGCCCTTGGCGTACTCGACGCCGTCGGTGTCGAGCCGCATGGTGATGTTGAACTTGTTGCCCCAGTTGAAGATCGAGGTGGCAAACGCCAGCTCGACGATCTCTTCGTCGGTGAACGCCTCGCTGAGCTTCGCCCAGAAGGCGTCGTCCACCGAGTGGGGGTCCATCGCCATCCTCTCGGCCAGCTCCACCGCCAGCGCCTCGCGTGGCGCCAGGGAGCCGTAGTCCCCGGAGAGGATCGCTTCTTCCTTCGGCCGTACGTCGCCGCTCACGGCGGCGGTGCGCACGGTGCTTCAATAGGCGCAGTCGTTCATCTGCCCGGTCTTGACCCGCATCATCTCGAAGATGTGGGGCTCGATCCGGCCGCCGCCGAAGAAGGCGCCGAACACCGGCACGATCTTCTTGAGCAGGTCGGGAACCCGGCCGATGACGCCGAACATCTCGGTGTCCTTCCACCAGCCCTCGGCGCCCTCTTGCAGGAGCTG
>JBFGLX010000216.1:0-6223 GCA_041575955.1 Thermoanaerobaculia bacterium | reverse complement strand
GACTACATCGCCGGCAGCGGCGTGCAGACCGAGAGCGCCGCGATCGACGACGCCGAGCTGGTGTTCGTCGGCTACGGCATCCAGGCGCCCGAGTACGGCTGGGACGATTTCGGCGACGCCGACCTCTCCGGCAAGGTCTTCGTGGTGATGAACAACGATCCCGACTGGGACCCGGAGCTGTTCGAGGGCAACCGTCGGCTGCTCTACGGGCGCTGGACCTACAAGTACGAGAAGGCGGCCGAGATGGGCGCCGTCGGCACGATCATCATCCACACGACGCCGTCGGCCGGCTACAAGTTCCAGGTCGTCCAGACCTCGTGGACCGGCGAGCAGTTCGAGATCCCGGCCGGCGACGAGCCGCGCTCGCAGATCGAGGCGTGGACCACCGAGGACGCGATGCGCGACCTGATGGCGAAGGCCGGGCACGACCTCGACGCGCTGCGCGAGTCGGCCCGCTCGAAGGACTTTCAGCCGGTGCCGCTCGGCATCCGCACGTCGCTCGCGCTCTCGAACCAGATCCGCCGCGTCGAGACCGCCAACGTCCTCGGCGTCCTGCCGGGCGGCGATCCGGAGCTGGCGGACGAGTACGTCGTCTACTCCGCCCATCACGACCACCTGGGGGTCGGCACCCCGAACGACGACGGCGACGACATCTACAACGGCGCGCTCGACAACGCCTCGGGCACCGCGCAGGTGCTGGCGATCGCCGAAGCGTTCGCGGCGCTGCCCGAGCGGCCGCGGCGGTCGATCCTGCTCGCCTTCGTGGCGGCCGAGGAGCAGGGGCTGCTGGGCTCGGCCTACTACGCCGCCAACCCGACGGTCGATCCGGGGCGGATCGCCGCCAACCTCAACTACGACGGCGGCAACATCTGGGGCCGCAACCGCGACGTCACCTACATCGGCTACGGCAAGTCGAGCCTCGACGCGATCATCGATCTCTACGCCGGCGAGCAGGGCCGTACCGTAAAGCCCGACCAGTTCCCCGACAAGGGCTTTTTCTATCGCTCGGACCAGATCAACTTCGCCCGCGTGGGCGTACCGGCGGTCTATCTCGACACCGGCACCGACTTCGTCGATCGACCGGCGGAATGGGGGCGCGAGCAGATCGAGGCGTGGGAGTCGGTCCACTACCACCAGCCGAGCGACGAGCTCGAAGAGAGCTGGAACTTCGACGGCATGGTGGACGACGCGGTGCTCGGCTTCCGCGCCGGTCTGCACGTCGCGCAGCAGGATTCGATGCCGACCTGGAACGCCGGCGATGAGTTCGAGGCCGCCCGGCTGGCCGCGCTGGCGGCACTGGAATAGCCGCTTCGCTACGAACCGAGGAACCGGATGATCTTCAAGAAAAGCACGATCGTCGCCCTGGCCTGCTCGCTGGCCGCGGCGGCGCACGCGCCGCGCTCGGAGGCCTGCCACGTGCCCGAGCAGTCGGAGTACCTCTCGGCGCAGCAGGAGTCGCTGGCCGCCCACGGTCACGGCAGCCAGCAGTTCATCGCCTACTCGCTCGAGCAGTCGGTGGCGTGCAAGAACGGCGTCGCCGACATCTTCCCGTGCGCCAACGTCGACCTTCTCGCCCACCTGCCGCTCGACGAGATCGGCGGCGGCCGGGGCAACGACATCTGGGGCTGGCGCGACGGCAATCGCGAGTACGCGCTGGTCGGCCGCAGCACCGGCACCGCCTTCGTCGAGATGACCGATCCCGAGAACCCGGTCTACCTCGGCAACCTGCCGACCGAGATCAAGCCCAGCCCCTGGCGGGACATCAAGGTCTATCGCGACCACGCGTTCGTGGTCTCCGACTCGGCCGGCGACCACGGCATGCAGATCTTCGACCTGACCCAGCTGCGCAACGTCGCCAATCCGCCGGTGGAGTTCGAGCCGACGACCGTCTACGGCCGGTTCGGATCGGCGCACAACCTGGTCATCAACGAGGATTCGGGCTACGCCTACGCCGTCGGCTCCGACAGCTGCCGCGGCGGCCTGCACATGATCGACATCAGCACGCCGACGCGGCCGAAGTTCGCCGGCTGCTTCGGCGAGGACGGCTACACGCACGACGCCCAGTGCGTGATCTACCGCGGTCCCGACAAGGCGTATCGGGGCAGCGAGATCTGCTTCGCCGCCAACGAGGACTCGATCACCGTCGTCGACGTCACCGACAAGAGCGCGCCGTTCATGCTCTCCCGCAACACCTACACCGGATCCGCCTACACCCATCAGGGATGGCTGACCGAGGACCATGCCTACTTCGTCGTCGACGACGAGCTCGACGAGCAGCGCTTCGACCACAACGCCAAGACCTACGTCTGGGACATGTCCGATCTGACCAACCCCCGGATCACCGGCGCTCACCTGTCGCTGCAGCGCTCGATCGACCACAACCAGTACGTCGCCGGCAACTTCACCTACCAGGCCAACTACCAGCAGGGCCTGACGATTCTCGAGATCGTCGATCCGGCGACCGCCAGGCTCGAGCAGGTCGGGTTCTTCGACAGCTATCCCGAGTCGAACGTGGCGGAGTTCGACGGCGCCTGGAGCGTCTACCCCTATCTCAAGAGCGGCGCGGTGCTCATCAGCGACATCAATCGCGGCCTGTTCATCGTCAGGCCGCGGCTGACCGCGGCACTCTTCGCCGACGGCTTCGAGAGCGGCGACCTGTCCAGCTGGTCGAAGATCGTCGGCAGCGGCGTCGCGGTGGTCTCGCCCGGGCTCAAGAAGAGCGGCTTCGCCCTCGAGGTTACGGCCGACGGCACCGACGCGGTCTCGCAGGTGGTGGCGCTCCAGCCGGCCCGGGAGGAGAGCCTCCGGGCGAGCTTCCTGATCAAGCCGAACGGCATCGACCTCGGCGGAGGCGAGATCGAGATCCTGCGCTTCGTCGCGCCCGACAACAGCACCGTCGTCAGCCTGGCGCTCGAGCGGCGCGGCAACAAGTACCGGGTCAACCTCTCGGCCAAGAGCGACGGCGAGCTGCAGGCAGTCGGCTCGACCGCCATCCCGCGCAGGCGCCCCATCCCCCTGCGGATCGAGTGGCGCCAGGCCTCGAGCCGCGGTGCCGACGACGGCGTCGTGCGGCTGGTCAAGAAGCGACGGGCGCGCATCGAGCGCACGACGCTCGACAGCACCGCCGTGGTCGACGCCATCGGGCTCGGCCTGCCCTCGGGCTCGCCCGGCGGCGCCAGCGGCAGCTTCCTGGTGGACGAGTTCCAGGCCGAGCGCTAGGCCGATCGGATCGCCCGCCTTACCCTCGATCCCTCTCCACCCCTCACGGGGGAGAGGGACGCCACCGCCCGGCGCCTAGTCGCTCATCGACTTGAGTTGGCGGTTGGCCACCGCCAGCATCGCCAGGGTGGGGTGGGCGACCGACTGCAGCTCGGCGATCAGCTGCTCGGTGCGCGCCACCAGCGCCCGCCGCGAGGCCGCCCAGGCGTTGACGTCGGAGACGCTCGGCCGGCCGCCGCCGACGCTCGACAGCACCTTGCGCGTCAGCTCGGTCTGGTGCCCCGACAGGTCGTCGACGATCGCGTTGACCGCCAGCTTGTCCCAGGCGCTGTCGGTGGGCAGCCGCAGCGCCGCCCGGCGCACCCAGTTGAAGCCGAAGCGCGAGCCCACGGCGAAGTAGAACTGGGCCACCAACGGGCTCGGCCAGCCGCCCGAGCGCGCCAGCCGGACGATGTCGCAGGCGGGCGCCAGGCTCTGCAGCCGCACGACACGCAGCGCGAGCTTGGCGTCGGCGCCGAGCTCGACCAGGTTTCGCGTCCGCTCCTCGATCAGGCTGGCCTCGGATGCCGGCGTCAGCCGATCGAACTCCTTCGCCACCTCGTTGACGCCGTCGTGATACTCGGCGATGCGCGCGCCCAGATCGGCGACCCCCTCGGGCAGGCGCAGAAACCAGACCGTGGCGCGCTCCAGCGTCCGGCCGCACTCGGCCAGCATGCTCGCCTGCACCGTCGCCGACAGCTTGGTGTCGAGCGACTCGATCTCGTGCCAGAGGTTGCGCAGGTCGAAGACCTGTCGGCTGATCACGTAGGCGCGCGCGATGTCGGCGGTGGCCATGCCGGTGCGCTCCCGCACCTCGTGGATGAATGCGATACCGACGCGATTGATGATGCTGTTGGTCAGGACCGTGGCGACGATCTCGCGCCGCAGGCGATGCCCGGGGATGGCGTTCGGGAAGCGCTCCTGGATCGGCTTCGGAAAGTAGCTCTGGAGCTCGCGCGTCATGTAGAGATCGTCCGGCAGGTCGGACTTCAGCAGCTCCGGGTAGAGGTCGAGCTTGGCGTAGGAGAGCAGCACCGCCAGCTCCGGACGGGTCAGGCCGAGACCCTTGCTGGTGCGCTCGGCGAGCACGTCGTCCGGGGGCAGGTGCTCGATCGTGCGGTCGAGGCGGCCGCTTTTTTCCAGCGCGTGCATGAACCGGCCGTGGCGGTCGTTGAGCCGGGCGCCCAGCTGGTGGGTGACGGTGATCGCCTGCGTCTGCAGGTAGTTGTCGCGCAGCACCAGCTCGGCGACCTCGTCGGTCATCTGCTGTAGCAGCTCGTCGCGCTGCTTGCGGGTCAGGTCGCCGGCCTGCTCGACCCCGCGCAGCAGGATCTTGATGTTGACCTCGTGGTCGGAGGTGTCGACGCCGGCCGAGTTGTCGATCGAATCGGTGTTGAGGCGGCAGTGCCCGAGGCCGAGCTCGACCCGCCCCTCCTGGGTCACCGCCAGGTTCGCGCCCTCGCCGATCACCCGGGCGCGCACCTCGCCGGCGTCCACGCGCAGCGCGTCGTTGGAGCGATCGTCGGCGTCGGCGTGGGTCTCCTCGCTGGCCTTGACGTAGGTGCCGATGCCGCCGAACCAGAGCAGGTCGATCTCGGCACGCAACAGCGCCTGGATCAGCTCGCTGGGCCGCAGGCTCTCGTCTTCGATGCCGAGCAGGGCGCGCATCTCGCCGCTGAGCGCGACCGATTTCGCCTGGCGGTCGAAGACGCCGCCACCGGCCGATATCCGCTCCGGGGCGTAGTCGGACCAGCTCGACTGGGGCAGGTCGAAGAGGCGCTTGCGCTCGGTCCAGCTGGCCTCCGGATCCGGATCCGGGTCGACGAAGATGTGCAGATGATTGAAGGCGCCGATCAGCTTGATGTGCCGCGAGAGCAGCATGCCGTTGCCGAAGACGTCGCCCGACATGTCGCCGACCCCGACGACCGTGAAGTCCTCGCTCTGGATGTCGGTCCCGAGCTCGCGAAAGTGACGCTTGACCGACTCCCAGGCACCGCGGGCGGTGATCCCCATCTTCTTGTGGTCGTAGCCGGCCGAGCCGCCGGAGGCGAAGGCGTCGTCCAGCCAGAAGCCGTGCTGCTCGGAGATCGAGTTGGCGGTGTCGGAGAACGTGGCGGTGCCCTTGTCGGCGGCGACCACCAGGTACGGATCGTTGCCGTCCCGGCGGCGGACGCGCGGCGGCGGCACGACCCGGTCGCCGTCGAGGTTGTCGGTCAGGTCGAGCAGGCCGCGCATCATGATCTCGTAGCACTCCCGGACCTCCCGCCGGAGCGCCTCGCGATCCGCGGGCGGGCGCCGCACGACAAAGCCCCCCTTGGAGCCGACCGGCACGATGACGGCGTTCTTGACCATCTGGGCCTTCATCAAGCCGAGGATCTCGGTGCGGAAGTCCTCCCGGCGGTCCGACCAGCGGATGCCGCCGCGGGCCACCGGGCCGCCGCGCAGGTGGATCGCCTCGAGGCGCGGGCTGTGGATGTGGATCTCCCGGTAGGGCTTGGGGAGCGGCAGCTCGTCGATCGCTTGCGAGTCGATCTTCATCGCCAGGTAGCTCTTGGGGGCGCCCTGGTCGTCGGTCTGGAAGTAGTTGGTCCGCAGCGTCGACAGGACGGCGTTGAGAAAGCGCCGCAGAATCCGGTCCTGGTCGAGGCTCGAGACGTCCTCGAGCCGCCGCTCGATCTGCCGGGTCATCGCCTCGGCCTGGCTCTCGGCGTCGTCGCCGGCCTCGGGATCGAACAGCGCCAGGAACAGGTCCATGAGCGTGCGCGCGACGTCGGCATGGCGGGCCAGGGTCTGGCGCATGTAGCTCTGGCTGAACGGGATGCGGGTCTGCCGCAGGTACTTGGCGTAGGCGCGGATGACCGTCACCTCGCGCGGCTGCAGGCCGCCGATCAGCACCAGCTTGTTGAGGGCGTCGTTCTCCATCTCCCCCGACCAGATGCGGGAGAAGATCTCGTGGAAGGACGCG
>JBFGLX010000215.1:0-6252 GCA_041575955.1 Thermoanaerobaculia bacterium | reverse complement strand
TTCCGGCGCGAGATCGCCCGCGCGGCGCTCGAGAAGCTGATCGCCGACGGCCGCATCCATCCCGCCCGCATCGAGGAGGTGGTCGAGAAGGTCAAGGCCGATTTCGACCAACGGATCCGGCAGGAGGGCGAGGCCGCTCTGCTCGAGCTCAACATCCCGAACGTGCATACCGAGCTCGCCAAGCTGCTCGGCCGACTGCGCTTCAGGACCTCCTACGGTCAGAACGTCCTCCAGCACAGCAAGGAGGTCGCCTTCCTCGCCGGCACCATGGCCGCCGAGCTGCGGGTCAACGTGCCGATCGCCAAGCGCGCCGGCCTGATGCACGACATCGGCAAGGCGGTCGATCGCGAGATGGAGGGCACCCACCTCGAGATCGGCATCAGCCTGCTGCGCAAGTACGGCGAGAGCGAGGAGGTGGTGCACGCGATGGCCTGCCACCACGGCGACTACGACCCCGAGACGGTCGAGGCGGTCCTGGTCACCGCCGCCGACGCGCTATCGGCGGCGCGACCGGGCGCGCGCCGCGAGATCCTCGAGACCTACGTCAAACGGCTCGAGAAGCTCGAGGAGCTGGCGTCGAGCTTCAAGGGCGTGCAGAAGAGCTTCGCCATCCAGGCCGGCCGCGAGATCCGGGTGATCGTCGACAGCAAGAAGCTCGCCGACGAGGAGGCGGTCTGGCTGTCGCGCGACATCGCCAAGAAGGTCGAGTCCGAGCTCACCTATCCGGGGCAGATCAAGGTGACCGTGATTCGCGAGACCCGCTCGATCGAGTACGCCAAGTGAAGGCCCTGCTGGTCGGCGACATCGTCGGGAAGCCGGGCCGGCGCGCGCTCGCCGCGCTGCTGCCCGGCATCATCGACCGGCATCGGATCGACTACGTGGTGGTCAACGTCGAGAACGCCGCCGGCGGCTTCGGCATCACTCCCGACATCGCGCGCGAGCTCGACGAGCTGCCGATCGACTGCTTCACCAGCGGCAATCACATCTGGGACAAGAAGGAGGGGGTGGGCGTCCTCGACAGCGATCCGCGCTTCCTGCGCCCGGCCAACTACCCGGACGGCAACCCGGGCAGCGGGCTCTACGTCGGCGAGACCCCGGCCGGCGTCCGGGTCGCCACCCTCAACCTCGAGGGCCGGGTCTTCATGAAGCCGCTCGAGTCGCCGTTCGAGGTCGCGGACCGCCTGATCGGCGGCCTCGACGAATCGGTCCGGGTGGTCCTGGTGGATTTCCACGCCGAGGCGACCAGCGAGAAGCAGGCGCTCGGCTTCTACCTGGACGGCCGGGCGAGCGCCGTCGTCGGCACCCACACGCACGTGCCGACCGCCGACGAGCGGGTGCTGCCCGAGGGCACCGCGTTCCTGACCGATCTGGGGATGACCGGGCCGTACGATTCGATCATCGGCATGCGCACCGACAAGGTGCTGCGCCGGTTCAAGCTGCACACCCCGGCGTCGTTCGAGGTCGCCAAGCGCGACGTCCGGCTGGCGGCGGTGATCGTGGACGTCGACGAGGCCACCGGCAAGGCGCGCGGAATCGAGCGTCTGCTGCTCAACCATGAAGCCGGATAGGGGGCCAGCTTGATGCGCGCGCTGGCGGAGCTTCGCGACACTCCGGGACGGGCGCCGCTGTCGGTGATCGTCACCACCTACAACGAGGAGCGCAACATCGTCGACTGCCTCGAGTCGGTGCTGTGGGCCGACGAGATCCTGGTGGTGGACTCGTTCTCGAACGACCAGACGGTAGAGCTGGCCAAGTCGCTGCCGGTGCAGATCCTGCAGCGCGAGTACTTCGGCTCCGCGGCGCAGAAGAACTGGTCGATGGACCAGGTCAAGCACGCCTGGGTGTTGATCCTGGACGCCGACGAGCGGGTGCCCGAGGAGCTGGCGCGCGAGATCCTGTCGCTGCTGATCGAGGGTCCGAAGTTCAACGGCTACTACATCCGGCGGCGCAACATCCTGCTCGACCGGACCATCCGGCACTCCGGCTGGTCCACCGACAAGGTGATCCGCTTCTTCGACCGCGGCAAGGGGCGCTATCCGAACCGCCGCGTGCACACCGACCTCGACATCAGCGGCCCGATCCCGACCCTGCGCAACCCCCTCATCCACTACACCTACCGCGATTTCGACCAGTACTTCGAGAAGCTCCTGAACTACGCCGAGTGGGGCGCCGCCCAGGGCTTCCGCGAGGGCCGGCGGGTGGGCTTCATGGCGGTCGCCGGGCGCCCCTTCTGGCGCTTCGTCCGAACGTATTTCCTGCAGCTCGGGGTGCTCGACGGCCTCCACGGCCTGGCGGTCTGCGGCCTCCAGGCGGTCGCCGTCTTCCTGAAGTACCTGCGCCACTGGGAGTACGGCATCCGCGAGAAGATGGGCGAGGAGATCGTCCTGCCGGCGTTCGACGAAGACGAGCGCACCTGGCAGAAGCCGGAGGTCTGAAGGCGGTCGCGCCGGGGTCGCAGCGCCGGCTCGACGATCGAAATGGCTGAACCGCGGAGATTCCTCACGGCGCGCTGGATCCACCTGGCGATGCTCAACTACGAGGTCGAGCCGTCGCTGCTCGAGCCGCGGGTCCCCGCCGGGACCCGGTTGGACGCGTTTTCGGGCAAGACCTTCGTGAGCGTGGTCGGCTTCCAGTTTCTCGACACCCGCCTCCTGGGTCTGCCGGTGCCCTGCCATCGGAACTTCGACGAAGTGAACCTCCGCTTCTACGTCTCCCGTGACGCGGCCGACGGGCCCCGGCGCGGCGTCGTCTTCGTCAAGGAGATCGTCCCGCGCGCCGCCATCGCCTGGGTCGCTCGCCGGGTCTACAACGAGAACTACGTCGCGCTGCCCATGTCGCACGTGGACCAGGTCGGCCGGGCGCCGGAGCCGCGCGTCGCCTACCAGTGGACGCACGCCGGCCGGCTGAATCGACTCGCCGTACGTGTCGGTGGCCCGGCCTGCCTGCCGGACGAGACCAGCGAGGAGTCGTTCATCACCGAGCACTACTGGGGCTACGTCCGCCGGCGCGACGCAAAGACGCTCGAGTACCGGGTCGAGCATCCGCGCTGGCGAGTCTGGCGCGCTTCGCAGGCGGAGCTCGACTGCGACGTCGCGGCGCTCTACGGTCCGGAGTTCGCCCCCTACCTTGCCGGGCCGCCGAGCTCGGCGTTCCTCGCCGATGGCTCCGCGGTCACCGTCTACCGTGGACGGCCTCTCGAGGAGGACCCTTTACGTGGACGCCCGTGACGTCGACGTCCTGTACGCGGAGCTGCTCGGCGAGCCGAGCACGTTGCCGCCGGGCGACGTCGAGCCGCCGATGGACAAACCCTGGGATCAGCGCGAGTTCCACGTGCGCCTGCCCGACGGCAACTGGCTGGCGTTCGGCCAACCGGTCCGGCCGGCTCACCAGCTCGGGGAGAATCCCGGCCAGAGTCCGGGCCCGGCCGGCGTGAGCGGCCCGTGAAGCTCGCGCGCGACGCTCGCCGCGAACAGCCGGATGCGCGGCTCGCGCGGTAGCTCGAGGACGGCAAGGTCCGAGTCGTTGCCGGGCGGCACCGGCAGCGCATAGCAGAACAGGTAGCCGAAGACGTAGGGCAGGTTGGCGCCGCGCTTGTCGTGCAGGTGGGTGGCGACCCAGGCGACGCGATCGCCGCGCACGAAGGCGGGCCGGGTCGAGCCGTAGCGGACGCGGCCGACCGCCGGGCGGTGCGAGGCGGCGCCGATCCGGGCGGCGTAGTCGGCGATCCGCAGCCGGGTGACCCGGCCGTTGACGGCGAAGTCCGCCTCGGCGTCGCCGCCGACGCTGGCGGCGAGCAGGAAGAGCCGCTCCCACCCGCCGTCGGGCAGCGGGATCTGCTGGCCGCGGCAGGCGAGGCAGTTCGAGGCGCCGCCGGCCGCCGGCCCGAGCTCGAAAGGGACGCCGCCGCACTCCAGCCGGGTCGGGAAGAGCTCCGCCGGCAGGGAGTTGCCGCGGCCGTCGAAATCGGCGGCCGGCCCGCCGTCGCCGCTGGTGGCGCTGCCGTCGAAGGGTAGCCGCACGGCGCGCGTGACCGGCGGTCGACCGGGCCGCTCGGGAGGCGCCAGTCGGAGGGCGAAGCTCTTGAGCTCGAACGGGCCGAGATCGGTGCTCAGGGCGCCGCCCGCGGGCGCCGCCGGCCGGCGCTCGCGCTCGACGCCGTCGATCTCGCGCGCCTCGACGATCGGCGCCGCGAGCTCGATTCCGACCGCGCTCTGGGCGCGGCCCTCGATCTCCTGCACCCGCACCACCAGCCGCTCGCCGCTCTCGGCCCGCTTGATCGCCCGGATCGCAACGCCCGGCGAGTCGACCCGGGCGAACGAGAACGAGCGCGGCCGCTCGCGGGCGCGCGGCCGCGCCTGCCAGGCGATGAGCGGCTGGTTCAGGCGCGCGGCCTGCCAGACGCTGCCCTCGCGCCAGTCGCCGGCGTGGCTGTAGAGCGCGTACTTGAAGCGGTGGTGCGCCCAGTCCTGCGTCGCCTGATGCGGGTGGCCGCGCGCCGCCCACGGGGAGCGCACCAGGGTCAATCGCAGGGTGTCCGGGCGCGGCCGGTCCCAGCCGTACTTGCAGTCGTTGAGGATCGACACGCCGCGCTCGCCGCCGGCGGACGACAGGTCGGCCCACTGCTGCGCCGGGACCTCGTACAGCTCGGGCCGGTTGACGCCGCGCCGGATGACCCCCAGGCCGAGATCGTAGGTCGCTTGCGGCTCGTCGACCGCCAGCGGGAAGGCGGCCTTGAGCATCCTGCCCCAGGTGCACCAGTCGAGCCGGGTGTCGATCTCGAGCCGATCGCCGGCGTCGCCGGCCGCCAGGCCGATCCGCTGCACCAGGGTCGAGCCGTGCGCGGCCCGCCGCACTTCGAGGGTCACGCGCGCCGGCCCGCTCTCGACCAGCCGGCAGCCGAGCAGTCGGCGCACCCGGCGGGGCTCGGCCATGACGTCGCGGTACTTGAGCTCCCAGGCGGGGAACTTGGACGAGCGGTCGGGCAGCAGCTCGAGACGCAGGGCGGAGCTCAGGAGCTCCCGGTCGAGCGCCTTGTCGTAGATGCGTGAGACGTCGCCGCCGTCGTGGATCTCGACGCGGTAGCGCTGGTTCTCGAGCGACCGGAAGCCGGCGCTCAGGGGAGTGGGCAGCGCGCAGGGCTCCCGAGCGGCGCGAACGTCGAAGACCGCGCAGCCGACCGGCGGCGCCGTGGCCAGGAAGGTCACGCGGAGCGCGCCGTCCGGCCGCCGCGAGGACTGCGAAGCCACCTCGCGCCCCTCGGGATCGTAGACCCGCACCGCCGCCGGCGCCGGCCCGTCGAAGCGGATCTTCGCGTCGACCGGGTCCTGGCGCTCGATCGAGAGCGGGTTGAAAACCACCACCGGCACCCCGTCGACGCCGGTGTCGAGGCCCGAGGCCAGCGCGGCGAGGGCGTCGTCGAGGACCCCGCCGAACCGGTTGGTGGCGATCGCCAGGTCGTTCCACGAGAAGTCGTAGGCCTGGGGAATGCTGGTGCCGGTCAGATCGTCGTGCATCTGGTGCCAGAGGAAGCGCAGCCAGCCGTCGTCGATGGCGGCCGCCGGGTAGCGCAGGGCGCCGCTCCAGGAGGCGGCCGACGCCGCCTTTTCGGCCGCGTCCGCCAGCACCTCGTTCTTGCGGTTCCAGCGCTTCATCGAGGCCATCGAGGTGTAGCAGCCGGGGCCGTGCTCGGGCAGCAGCAGCTCGCCCCGGTAGCGCGGCAGCCCCTCCTGCCGGCCCTGGAGATCGCGGAAGAACTGATCCGAGCGGCCGTGCACGACGCGCACCGGCCCGGGATCCTCGAGGCTCTTGGCGAGCCAGCGCAGCGACTCCTCGTCCGGCGCGCCGCCCCGGTCGCCGACGCCGAAGTACTTGTAGCCGGCGTAGACGCCGCTCGCCTCGCCGAGCGCGCGCAGGCGCTCGCGCCAGCGCGGCGCCCGGCTGAGGTCTTCTTCGATGCCGTCGCCGTAGCCGTCGGGGTTGAGCACCGCCAGCACGGTCGCGCCGTCCGGCCCCTCCCAGAGGCCGACGTCGAACGGCGTCTTCGCCGGCGCGCTCCACTTGATGAACTTCTGCGAAGAAAAGCCGGTCAGGCCGCAGTGGGCCGCGATCGAAGGCAGGCTGTAGCCGAAGCCGAAGCAGTCGGGCAGGAAGACGTCGCACGCCCGCGAGTCGAGCTCGCGCTCGAAGAAGCGGCTGCCGTAGAGGAACTGGCGGATCAGCGATTCGGGCGACACCAGGTTGACGTCGACCGAT
>JBFGLX010000214.1:0-6265 GCA_041575955.1 Thermoanaerobaculia bacterium | reverse complement strand
GTCGGCCGATCAGGTCCTCGAGCAGCTGGGCGTGGACGATCCGCTGCTCGAGATCGCCAAGAACCTCGAGGAGGTGGCGCTCGAGGACGGCTACTTCGTCGAGCGCAAGCTCTACCCGAACGTCGACTTCTACAGCGGCATCATCTACCGGGCGATGGGGATCCCGACCAACATGTTCACCGTGATGTTCGCGCTCGGCCGGCTGCCCGGCTGGATCGCCCACTGGATGGAGATGCGCGACGACCCGGACGGCAAGATCCACCGGCCGCGGCAGATCTACACCGGCGAGACCGAGCGCCAGTTCGTCCCGATCGACGACCGGTAGAGAGAGGGTGACCGTTTTCTTGTCTCGAGCGCCCGAGACAAGGTGACCGCCACCTTTTCTATTTGTGGAGCCAGCTGTGGAGCTTCTGGCGCCAGCGGTCGATGTGCCCCATCAGCCGGGGCCAGCGGTGGAAGAGACGGCGGATCAGCCGGTAGACGGTCTCGCTGACCAGCGACAGGATCGCCGCGCCGATCAGGATGGTCAGGATCCCCTGGATTCCGGGTAGAACCAGGCCGGCCACGCCGACCAGCAGGACGCTCCATCCGGCGACGAACAAGAGGATGCGCTTCCAGGTGGCGAGCGGCGGCCGCCGGGCGAAGTGCTCGAGCTCTTCCTCTTGCGGCCTGCGGTCCGGATCACCTCCCGTCATGAACAGCCAAGCTACCCAACCGGAGGCTGCGGATCAAGGGAATCGCGGCTCGAGTCGCGGCCGGTCCCGGGCTCGTTGACAAACAGGACCAGAACGGTCCACAATAGGTTTACCCTATTGAGAGCTTGTCTCAATAAGGATTCTCGAATCGATAGAGCCTGACCATGGGCACCGAACCAGCTGAGACCGCAGCGGCCGATCCGGCATCCGCGCACTCGGCCGAGCGGGAGATCTTCGAGCGCTATCTGCGCCTGAGCGGCGGCCGGGTCACCGCCGAACGGCTACGGCTGTTCGACGAGATCTTCCGTCAGCACGAGCACATCGACGCCGACCGGCTCTACCGCTCGATTCGCCGTCGCGGCCGGAAGATCTCGCGGGCGACGGTCTACCGGAACCTCGAGCTGCTAGTCGATTGCGGCCTGGTCCGCCGGCAGCGATTGGGCCAGCGGCGCTACCTCTACGAGCACGTGCATCCCGGTCAGGCGCACGACCATCTGGTCTGCCGGGTCTGCGACCGGGTGGTCGAGTTCGTCAGTCCGGCGATCAGCGCCCTGCAGCGCGAGATCGCCCGCGCCCATGATTTCGATCCGGCCGAGCACACTCTGCAGATCTCGGGAGTCTGCCGCGCGTGCGCCGAGAAGACGGCGGCCGCCCAGTGAGGAGACCGCTGTTGGCGAGAGCCGGCTCGCCGGCGCTCTGGCTCCTGCTGCTGGCGCCCGGTGGCGCTCTTGCCGCCACCGGAGCGGCCGAGCCCGCCGCCGGGAGCGCCGCGGCGGACGCCGCCAGCGAGCCGCGGCCGGTCGAGCCGTCGGTGGTGTTCGACAACCTGACCGTCACCGGTGGCGCCGCCGAGGTCGAGTCGATCCCCGGCTCCGCCACCTTCATCGGCACCGAAGAGCTGAGCAAGCAGCACTACTCCGATCTGCACCGCATCCTGAGCCTGGCGCCGGGGATCAACCTCCAGGAGGAGGACGGCTACGGGCTGCGGCCGAACATCGGCATGCGCGGCACCGGCGTCGAGCGCAGCTCCAAGATCACCCTGCTCGAAGACGGCGTGCTGGTGGCGCCGGCGCCCTACGCCGCGCCGGCCGCGTACTACGTGCCGACCGCCGGTCGCATGGAGTCGCTCGAGATCCGCAAGGGCTCGAGCGCGATCGCCGAAGGTCCCTACACCAACGGCGGGGTGATCAACCTGGTCTCGCGCAGCATTCCGCACGGCTTCGCCGCGAGCGTCAACCTGGCCCTCGGCGGCGACGAGACGCGGCGCCTCGACGCCGACGTCGGTCGCTCGGGGGCTCGCTTCGGCTGGCTGCTGCAGACCTACCAGCTCGACACCGACGGCTTCAAGCAGCTCGATGGCGGCGGCCCCACGGGGGTCGATCTCGAGGACTACCTCGTCAAGGCCCGGATCGGATCGCGCCCCGGCGCCGGGATCTACCAGGCGGCGGAGCTCAAGCTCGGCGCCACCGACCAGCGGGGAGACGAGACCTATCTGGGGCTCACCCGTGAGGATTTCGCCCGTACGCCCTTCCGGCGTTACGCCGGCTCGCAGCAGGACTATTTCGACGGTGAGCACGAGCAGGCCCAGCTCCGCTATCTCGTGCAGCCCGGCTCCCGGTTCCGGGCCACCGTCACCGCCTACCGCAACCGCTTCTTCCGCAACTGGCACAAGGGCCAGAGCGTGGCCGGCGTCGGTCTGTCGGCGGTGGTCGACTCGCCCGAGCTCTACCCGCGCGAGATCGCGATCCTGCGCGGCGAGCTAGACGACCTGACCGGTGCGCTCAAGATCCGCAACAACCGGCGCCGCTACCTGTCCGAGGGTCTGGAGCTGCTCGCCGAGCTCGACTCGCGGACCGGCCCCGCCGACCACAGCCTGAGCCTCGGGGTTCGGCTGCACGCCGACGAGGAGGACCGCTTTCAGGAGGAGGACTCCTGGAACATGATCGGCGGCTTCCTGCGCGGTGAGGTTCGGGGCGCCCCGGGCAGCCAGGCCAACCAGATCAACTCGGCCGACGCGACGGCCCTGTTCATCCGCGACGAGATCCGGCTCGGCCGCTGGAGCCTGAGCCCCGGCGTCCGTCTCGAGGAGGTCGAGTTCGCGCGCGAGGATTTCGGTCCGGCCGATCCGACCCGCTCCGGCGCGGCACGGGGGCTGCGCGAGAACCGCGTGCGCGAGCTGCTGCCGGGCCTCGGCGTCAGCTACCGGCTCGACGACCGGTGGGCGGTGTTCGCGGGCGTCCACCGGGGCTTCGCGCCACCGGGACCTGGCCAGCCGGCCGAGGTGGAGAGCGAGCGCAGCCTGAACTACGAGCTCGGCTTCAACTTCCGGGGCGGCAATCTCGGAGCGCGGGCGGTGGCGTTCTTCAGCGACTACGAGAATCTGCTCGGACGCGACACCCTGTCGGGTGGCGGCGAGGGCACCGGCGACGCCTTCAATGGCGGCGAGGTCGACGTCCGGGGCCTCGAGGCGACGGCCGACTACGATCTCGGCCGCGCGACCGGGCTCGCGGCCTCGGTGCCGGTTCGCGTCGCCTACACCTGGACCACCAGCGTGTTCCGCAACGGCTTCGAGACCTCGTTCGCCGATTGGGCGCCCGGGGTCCGGGCGGGGGACGGCCTGCCCTACGTGCCCGAGCACCAGCTGACGGCGACCGCCGGCTGGGTGGCGAGCCGCTGGGCGAGCCATCTCACGTTGAGCTACGCGGCCGAGACGCGCACCGCTCCCGGGCAGGGCCCGATCCCGGCCGCCACCGCGCTTGACGAGCGGCTGGTGGCCGATCTGGCGCTCGACGTCCGGCTGAGCGAACGGCTGAAGCTCTTCACCCAGGTGCGCAACCTCGGCGACGAGACCTACCTGGCCGCGCGCCGGCCGCACGGCGCGCGCCCGGGGCTGCCGCGCACGGTCCTGGTCGGGATCGACTGGCGGATCGGACGCTGATGGCGCGGTCGACCGTGCGGGGGTGGCGCAGCACCCGATCGCTCTCGCTCGCCCTGCCGGCGATGATCGTCGGGACGCTCGCCGCCTGCCCCGGCCCCCGGGAGGCCGGCCGCGAGGCGGTCGCGCCATCACCGCCGGTGGTGGTCTACTCCGGCCGCAACGAATCGCTGATCGGCCCGCTGCTCGAGCGTTTCGAGGCGGCGAGCGGCATCGAGGTGCGGGCGCGCTACGGCGAGACCGCCGAGATGGCCGCGACCCTGCTCGAAGAGGGGAGCAACAGCCCGGCCGACGTGTTCATCTCCCAGGACGCGGCGGCCCTCGGCGCGGTGGCTGCCGCGGGCCTGCTGGAGCCGCTGCCGCCGGCAACCCTGGCGCGGGTTCCGGAGCGCTTCCGGGCGCCGGACGGCAGCTGGGTGGGGCTCTCCGGCCGCGCGCGGGCGATCGTCTACAACACCGGGCTGGTCGACGAAGCCGAGCTGCCCCGGAGTCTCGACGCGGTCGGCAACCCCCGCTACCGTGGCCGCTTCGGCATCGCGCCGGCGAACGGCTCCCTGCAGGCGCACCTTGCCGTCTACCGTGCGCTGGCGGGGCCGCCGGCGCTCGGCGAGCTGCTGGCCGCGATCGCCGACAACGAGCCCGCCACCTACCCCAAGAACGGCGCCATCGTCCAGGCGGTGATCGCCGGCGAGATCGAGTGGGGGCTGGTCAACCACTACTACCTGCTGCGGGCGCTGGCGGAGGATCCCGGCGCGCCGGCGGCGAACTTCTTCATGACCGAGGGGCCGGCCTCCGGCTTCGTCAACCTGGCGGGCGCCGGCTGGCTGAGCGCGACGCCCGGCGGGCTCGCTCTGATCGACTTTCTGCTCGGCGACGAGGCGCAGCGCTACTTCGCCGCCGAGACCTTCGAGTACCCTCTGGTGGCCGGCGTCGACGCCGCTCCCGGGCTGGTGCCGCTCGCCGAGCTCGCCACTCCGGACGTCGATTTCGCCCAGGTCTCGGCGGCCCTCGAGCCGACGCTGGTGGCGATCAGCGCCAGCGGCCTGATGCGGTGAGCGAGGTCCCGGTCTCGACCGGAGCGGCAGCGACGGCGTTCTGGCCGCGGCGGCGCCGGCCGCGCTTCTCGCCGCTGCTGGCGGCGGTGGCGCTCGCGACCGCACTGGCGGTGAGCTCGCCGCTGGTCTACGTGGTGATTCGCGCTGCCGGCGCCGGACCGGAGCGGCTCTGGTCGACGATCGCCTCGCCTGCGACCCTCGGACTGCTCGCCCGGACGGTGGCCCTGGTGGGCGGCGTGGTGGCGACGGCGGTCGCGATCGCGCTGCCGGCGGCCTGGCTCGTGACCAGGACCGATCTGCCGGCGCGGCGGCTGTGGGCCGTGCTGGGCGCGCTGCCGCTGGTCTTTCCCTCCTACGTCGCGGCGCTGGCCCTGGTCGCGACGCTCGGGCCGCGCGGCTACGTCACCCTGTGGATCGAGGCCTGGACGCCGCTCCGGATCGGCGGGCTGATCTACGGCTACACCGGGGCGCTCCTGGCGCTCGCGCTGTTCACCTATCCCTACGTCTACCTGCTGCTGGTGGCGGCGCTGCGAGATCTCGATCCGGCGCTCGAGGAGAGCTCCCGCGGCCTGGGCGCCGGCCGCTGGCGCACCTTCGCCCGGGTGGTGCTGCCGCAGCTCCGGCCGGCGCTCTACGGCGGCTCGCTGCTGGTCGCCCTCTACACCGTGTCGGACTTCGGCGCGGTCTCGATCACCCGCTTCAGCACCTTCACGCTGGCGATCTACAACGCCTACCGGGCGCTGTTCGACCGCTCGCTCGCGGCCGCGCTGTCGCTGGTCCTGGTCGGCCTCGCCGTCGGCCTGATCGGCGTCGAGGGCCTGCTGGTGCGGCGCCTGCCGCCGCATCGGCTCCGCCCCAGCCGCGCCGCGGCCCGCCGCCGCCTGGGCCGCTGGAAGTGGCCGGCGCTGCTCGGCCTGGCCGGCCTGGCGTCGGTCAACCTGGCGCTGCCGCTCGGCGTCCTGATCTTCTGGGGGGTGCGGGCGGTTCGGCTCGGCAACCCGCTCGGATCGACCTGGCAGCCGGCGCTCGCGTCGCTGGGGGTGTCGCTCGCCGCGGCCCTCGTCGCGGTCGCGCTCTCGATTCCGCTCGCGCTCTGGGCGGTGCGCCATCCGAGCCCGCTGGCGCGCGCCGCCGAGCGGCTCTCGCGCGCCGGCTTCGCGCTGCCGGGAATCGTCATCGCCCTGTCGCTGGTCTTCTTCGTGACCCGCTACCTGCTGCCGCTCTACCAGACCCTGGCCCTGCTGGTCGCCGCCTACGTGATCCGCTTTCTGCCGGAATCGCTCGCCGCGACCCGGGCGGCGGTGGCCAGCGTTTCGACCCGCTTCGAGGAAGCGGCCCGGAGCCTGGGCGAGAGCCAGCTCGGCGCGCTCCGCAGGCTGACGCTGCCGCTGCTGCGGCCGGGTCTGCTCGCCGGCGCCGGCCTCGTCTTCCTGACCGCGATGAAGGAGCTGCCGGCGACCCTCATCCTGCGGCCGACCGGATTCGAGACCCTGGCGACGCGCATCTGGAGCACCGCCGCGGAGGGGATCTACTCGCAAGCGGCGCTGCCGGGGCTGGTGCTGGTGGCGATCTCGCTGCTC
>JBFGLX010000213.1:0-6300 GCA_041575955.1 Thermoanaerobaculia bacterium | reverse complement strand
GTGCAGGTCCTCGCGCGCCCGCGCGTCGTGCACCCGGTGGAGCGCCGGCATCACGTGGCCCGCCAGCTCGGCCGACACCGCCTCGTTGGCCGCGATCATGAACTCTTCGATCAGCCGGTGGGCGACGGTGCGATCGGCGCCCTTGACGCCGACGGTGACGCCGTCGGTGTCGAGAATCACGCTCCCCTGCGGCAGATCGAAGTCGATCGAGCCGCGCTCCACCCGCCGGCGGTTGAGGATCTGCATGAGCTCGTGCGCGGTCTCGAGCATCGGCAGGACGTCGCCGTACTCGGCGGCGTCGCCGGCCACGGGCTCCTCGAGCAGCCGCCGGACCTCGCTGTAGGTCATCCGCCGGCGGCTGCGGATCACGCTCTGGACGAAGCGCCGGCTCGAGATCTCGCCGCGCGCCGAGATCTCTAGCAGCGCCGACAAGGTGAGCCGCGGCACCTCCGGCCGCAGCGAGCAGAGGCCGTTGGAGAGCTCCTCGGGGAGCATCGGCACCGCCCGCTCCGGAAAGTAGACGCTGGTGCCCCGCCGGTAGGCCTCGAGATCGAGCGCGCTCCCTTCGGCCACGTAGTGGCTGACGTCGGCGATGTGGACCGCCAGCAGGTAGCCGCCCTGCGGGCGCTCCCTGACGCTGATGGCGTCGTCGAAGTCGCGGGCGGTCTCGCCGTCGATGGTGACCACGATCTCGTCGCGGAAGTCGCTGCGGCCGCGCCAGTCCTCGGGCGTCGGATCGGCCGGCAGGCCGCGGGCGGCCGCCAGCACTTGCGCCGGGAACTCCTCGGGAATCTGGAAGTGGCGCAGGACGACCTTGACGTCGACCCCTGGCACGCGCGGATCGCCGAGCACTTCGCGCACCCGCCCGCGCCACGGCCCGCCGCCGCCGCGCGGCTGGCTCAGCACCTCGACGTCGACGTACTGGTCCTCGAGCGGCTCCTCGCCACGCTGCTCCTCGACGATCAGGTCGAGGCTCAGCTTGTGATCGAAGGGAATGAGCCAGCGGTCGCCGTCGCCCAGCTCGAGGGTGCCGACCACCGAGCGCAGGCCGCGATCGAGGACCGAGACCAGGGTCGCGCGCGGCAGGTCGGTCTGGCGCCGGTGCCTGGCGGGCCTGCTCGGGCGGATCAGCACGGTGTCGCCGTCGCGGCCGTTCTTGAGGTCGCGCCGGCGCACGAAGTAGCCGGCCTCGCCCCGCTCGCCGGTGCGGACCAGGGCGTCGCCGCTCTCGAGCTGCTGGAGCTGGCCCACCCGCCAGTCGGTGAAGCGCAGCGCGTACCAGCGCCGCTTCCACTCGACCGCGGAGCCGGCGGTCGCCAGCCGGGCCAGCGCCTCGGAGATCTGTCCGGGCGACCAGCCCTCGGGCGCCGCGGCGTCGAGCGCCGGCCGCTCGAGCCCGCCGCGCCCGGCTCGGCCGAGGGCGTCCGTCAGCGCCCGCTCGAGAAGCGCTTCAGATCCCGGTAGGTCGATTGACACGTCTGCTCACTCTTTCTAGACTCCGTTCTCTACCTGTTTCGGCGCCTCGGCGCGGAAACACATGCGAAAGTGGCGGAATTGGTAGACGCGCAAGGTTCAGGACCTTGTGGCCGCAAGGTCGTGGGGGTTCGAGTCCCCCCTTTCGCACCACCACCCCTCCTGCCCTTCAGGCCTCGCTGATTGCCGGTCCCTATGTAGCGGAGGCTCCCGCTCTTGGGGCTCGAGCATATCCTGCCGCTCCGCCGGACTCCAGCCGCGCCCGGTAGGCTAGCCCTCGGCCAGGAGTTATGACATTCTTCGGGAGCGGTTCGACCGCGACACTGAGATCTTCTAGGGGACTGCAAGCACTTATCGTGAGAACGGCGCCTCCGGATGCGGCCGAGGCTCGAACAGGGCCGGAGCGGGCGTTCGCGGGGCGGTCGCCGAGTTAGAACCTTGCCTGTCGATCACCTTCCGGTCTTGCTGGCGCTGGGCATTGCCTTGGGCCTTGGCGGCGTCATCCTGCTGATGTCGGCGTTCATCGGCAGCCGGTCGGGGGGCAGGATCAAGCTGTCGCCCTACGAGTCGGGCGAGCCGCTGCTCGACAGCTCGCGCAAGCGGATCTCGATCGTCTTCTTCCTGATCGCCATCGACTTCGTGATCTTCGACGTCGAGGCGGCGTTCCTCTACCCGTGGGTGCTGGTGATGCGCGAGGGCGGCTGGCCGCTGTTCTGGGCGGTGATGGTCTTCGTCGCCCTGATCCTCGTCGGCTTCGCCTACATCTGGCAGAAGGGCGGCCTCGATCTGAACGTCAAGCGGGCCCGGACCCGCGAGAGCTGAGCATGCCGGCACCGAACGGACCGCGACTGCCCCAGGAGATTCGCGCCGCGATCGACGCCCTGCGCCCCCGCTACCCCACCGAGGAGGCGCTGCTGCTGCCGGCCCTGCACCTGGCGCAGCGGCACTGGGACGGCTGGCTTCCGGACGAGGCGATCGCGGCGGTGGCCGACGAGCTCGGCCTGGCGCCGGCCAAGGTGTTCGGCGTGGTCACGTTCTACGACCTCTACCACCAGAAGCCGGTCGGACGCCACCGCCTGCGGGTGTGCACCAACCTGCCCTGCGCCCTGCGCGGAGCGGAAGAGGTGCTGGCCAGTCTCAAGGAGCGCCTCGAGGTCGAAGAGGACGAGGTGACGCCGGACGGCAGGTGCTCGGTCGTCCACTTCGAGTGCCTGGGCGCGTGCGAGCAGGCGCCGATGATGATGGTCGACGACGCCTACCACGGCCGGCTCACCCCGGAGTCGGCCTGCCGCCTCGCCGAGGAGCTGGAATGACGGAGTTCGAGCCGGTCCTGCTGCGTAACGTCGGCAAGCCCGAGGCCCGCACGGTCGCGGGCTATCGCCAGACGGGCGGCTACCGGGCGCTCGAGAAGGCCCTGGCGATGGCGCCCGAGGCGATCGTCGAGGCGGTCAAGAGCTCCGGCCTGCGCGGGCGCGGCGGCGCCGGCTTCCCCGCCGGGCTCAAGTGGAGCTTCATCCCCAAGGGCAACGACAAGCCCAAGTACCTGGTCTGCAACGCCGACGAGTCCGAGCCCGGGACCTTCAAGGACCGCATCCTGATGGAGGAGGACCCGCAGCAGCTGATCGAAGGCTGCGCGATCTGCTGCTACGCGGTCGGCGCCAACACCTGCTACATCTACATCCGGGGCGAGTACGTCGAGCCGGCGAACATCCTGGAGGACGCGATCCGCGACGCCTACGAGGCCGGCATCCTGGGCGACGACGTCATGGGCAAGGGCTTCAAGCTCGACATGTACGTCCACCGCGGCGCCGGCGCCTACATCTGCGGCGAGGAGACCGGGCTGCTCGAGTCGCTCGAAGGGCGGCGCGGGCAGCCGCGGATCAAGCCGCCGTTTCCGGCGGTGGTCGGCGCGTTCGGCTGCCCGACCGTGATCAACAACGTCGAGACGCTGTGCAACGTGCCGCACATCATCGACCGGGGCGCCGACTGGTTCAAGCAGATCGGCACCGACGAGCGCAACACCGGCCCGAAGCTCTACTGCGTCTCCGGGCACGTCGAGCGGCCGGGGGTGTACGAGTTCCCGATCGGCGTGACCATGAACCAGCTGATCGAGGCGTGCGGCGGCATGTGGCGGGGCGGCAAGCTCAAGGCGTTCATCCCCGGTGGCGCGTCGGCGGCGATCCTGCCGGCCGCGCACGCCGACCTGCCGCTCGATTTCGATCAGCTGGCCAAGGCGGGCTCGATGCTCGGCTCGGCGGCCGTGATCGTGATGGACGAGCAGACCGACCTGGTGCGGGCGGTCTATCGTCTGGCCAAGTTCTTCAACCACGAGTCGTGCGGCCAGTGCACGCCCTGCCGCGAGGGCACCAACTGGGCCGAGCTGGTGCTGGGCAAGATCGTCGCCGGCCGGGGCAAGCCGGGCGACGACGAGCTGATCCTCAGGATCTGCAAGAACATGGGCGGCACCACGCTGTGCGCCCTGGCCGACGCCGCGGTCGGCCCGCTGCGCTCCCTGGTCCAGAACTTCCCCGAAGAGGTCGCGGCCTGGATCGACGGTGGCGGCGTAGCGGCGCCGGCGCGGCGCTACTTCGCCGAGGAGGTCACGGTCTGATGCCGGTTGTCACCATCGACGGCCGCGAGGTCGAGGTCGAAACCGGCACCAACCTGATCGAGGCGGCCAAGCAGGTCGGCATCCAGATCCCGCACTACTGCTACCACCCGCGGCTGTCGATCGTCGGCCAGTGCCGCATGTGCCTGGTCAAGATCGACGGCCCGCCCAAGCTGCAGACCGCCTGCACCACGCAGGTGATGAAGGACGGCATGGTCGTCCACGTCGACATCCCGGAAGTCCACGAGGCCCAGGAGGGCGTCATGGAGTTCCTGCTGATCAACCATCCGCTCGACTGTCCGATCTGCGATCAGGCCGGCGAGTGCGGCCTGCAGGACTACTCGTTCAAGCACGGCCAGGCGTTCTCGCGCTTCGTCTTCGAGGAGAAGCGCACCTACCCGGGGCGCGAGCGCATTCCGCTCGGGCCGAGCGTGGTGCTCAACATGAACCGCTGCATCCAGTGCACGCGCTGCATCCGGTTCACCGAGGAGATCAGCGGCACCGGCGAGCTCGGCTTCTTCGAGCGCGGCGCACGTACCGAGATCGGCGTCTTTCCGGGCAAGGAGCTCGACAACCCGCTGTCCGCCTGCGTGGTGGACGTCTGCCCGGTCGGGGCGCTCACCTCGACCGACTTCCGGTTCGCCGAGCGGGTCTGGTACCTGGACAAGAAGCCGTCGATCTGCACCGGCTGCGACGTCGGCTGCAACGTGACCGTCGAGCACAAGCGCGGCGTCGTCAAACGCTACAAGCCGCGGTTCAATCCCGAGGTCAACGACTACTGGATGTGCGACTACGGGCGCGGGACCTTCCGGCGCTATGGCGAGCTCGAGCGGCTCGGCTCGCCGGCGGTGCGCGGCGCCGACGGCGAGCTCGGGCCGGCGTCCTGGCGGGTGGCGATCGATCGCGTCCATCAGGGGCTGGCCCAGGCCGGCGAGAGCGACGAGCTGGCGTTTCTCGGCTCCGGATTCCTGACCACCGAAGAGGCCTACCTGATCGCGCAGCTGGCCGACGCGGCGGACTCGCCCCACCGCTCGGTGTGGAGCGAAGCGGGGCCGACCCGCACGATCCCCAACCTGCACGGCGGCATCTCGGGGTCCGAGACCTCGCCCAACCGGCGGGGCGCCGAGCTGGCCGGCCTGGTGGCGGCCGACGGCGGCATCGGCGCCGAAGAGCTGCTGCAGGGCGACGCCGCGGCGCGCTGCGGCTTCCTGCTGGTCGCCGACGGCGATCCGGGCAGCCCGACGCACGATCCCGAGGTGATCGGCCGGCTGCGGCAGGCGACCTTCCTGGCGGTGCTCGGCTGGGCGTCGACGCCGCTCACCGACGTCGCGGACGTCGTGCTGCCGGTCGCGACCCACGCCGAGAAGGACGGCACGTTCGTCAACTCGCGCCACCGCCTGCAGCGCTTCCGGGCCGCCTTTCCGGCGCCCGCCGGAGTGCGCTCGGGGGTCGAGACGCTGGTCGACCTGCTCGGGCGGCTCGGCCCGGAGTGGCGCGACTCCTCGACCGAGCAGGTCTTCGACCGCATGGCCGCGGCGCTGCCGGCGCTGGCCGGTCTGAGCTTCGGGTCGCTGCCGGCCCACGGTGTCGACCTCGAGGCGCGCGCGGCGATCGACCGCGGGACCGCCTCGCCAGCCGAGGACGCCCACCCTTGACCATCGCGTTCGCGGCGATGCTGGCCAAGATCGGCCTCTGGGTGGCGGTGCTGCTGAACGTGACCCCGGTGATGGTCTGGGTCGAGCGGCGCGGCAGCGCCCTGATCCAGGACCGTCTCGGGCCGAACCGGGTCGGACCGCTCGGCCTCTTCCAATCGCTCGCCGACGCGGTCAAGTTCCTGTTCAAGGAGGACCTGACTCCGAGCGAGGTCGACAAGCCGCTCTACTACCTGGCGCCGGCGCTGGCCGTGGTGCCGGCGCTGACCACCTTCGCGGTGCTGCCGTTCGGCCCCGAGGTCCAGATCGGCGGCGAGAGCGTCAAGCTCCTGGTCGCCGACGTCGACAGCGGCGTGCTTCTGTTCCTCGCCCTGGCGAGCCTCGGCGTCTACACCCTGGTGCTGGCCGGCTACAGCTCGAACAACAAGTACTCGCTGCTCGGCTCGGTGCGCGCCGCGGCCCAGATGATCAGCTACGAGCTGGCTCTCACCCTGTCGGTGGTGGCCGCCCTGGTGCCGGTCGGCTCGCTGCGCCTCGACGACATCGTCGCCTACCAGCAGCAGGGCG
>JBFGLX010000212.1:0-6328 GCA_041575955.1 Thermoanaerobaculia bacterium | reverse complement strand
GCCGCTACGGCAAGCGCGTCTCGGCCGCCAACCGCGAGGAGATCACCGGCACCGCGCGGCAGGAGACCTCCTTCTACGAGCGCGGCGTGGCGCCACGGGCGCTGATCGCGCGCTGGGTGCGTCAGGGCTACGACGGCTGCGCCTTCTGCCTGAAGGAGTACAACCGCGAGCCCCGGAGCGGCAAGACGGCGAAGACGGCCACGAAGAAGGCGGCGAAGCGCAAGCGGACCCGGCGGACCACGAAGCGGACGGCGAGCCGCCTGCTGCTGGTCGCCAACACCCGCAGCCACGAGCTGCACCGGCGCGACTGTCGCTACGCCGGACGCATCTCCGCCGCCAACCGCGAGGAGATCCTCGGCACGGCGCGGCAGGAGACGTCCTTCTACGAGCGCGGCGTGGTGCCGCGGGCGCTCATCAGGCGCTGGATGGGCCGGGGCTACGACGGCTGCGCCTTCTGCCTCGAGGAGTACAACCGCGAGAGCGGGAGCGGCGGGGTTGCCTCCGTGCGCAAGAAAGGCAAGCGGGCGGGCTCCAAGACGGTCGAGGCCGAGACGGTGGTGGAAGCGTCCGCCGAGAGCGAGAGCGTCGAAGAGGTTCGCCACGAGCACCGCCGCGCCTCGCGCGACGAGTCGAAAGAGGCCGAGTAGCCCTCGCGAACCGTGGGGATGGCGTTGAAGAGAGTCGTCCTCGCCGTCCTGGCGCTCGCCCTGATCGGGGCCGCGGCGTTGCTCGTGCTCGCCGCGCGCTTCGACCCCGAGGCTTTGGGCCAGGCGGTGCTCCGGAAACTGAACGCCACCGGCGCGACGGAGGTCGAAGCCAGGCGCTTCAGCCTGAATCCGTTGACCGGGCTCCGGATCGACGACGCCACGGCTCGCGGCGAGCTGAGCGCGGGTCGATTCACCGCCTCGCTCGAGAGCCTGCGGCTCGAGCACGAGCCCTGGAGCCTCTTGCGGGGGGAGCTGGTCGTACGCGAGCTCGTTCTGCGGGCTCCCGTCGTCACCCTGGTCTCGACGCCGCGAGCGCCGGCGGGCGGCAGGCCGGAGGCGCAGCGCACGCTCCCTCCCCCAGCCGGGGAGCCCGGCCCGACCCGGCGGATCCGGTTCGCGATCTCGCGGATCGAGGCGAGCGGCTGTCAGCTCTTCAGCCGAGCCGAAGGGGGGATGCCCCCCGCGAGCGCATGAAGATCGAAGAGCTGCCCAGCGAGCTGCTCGACGCTCTCGAAGACGAGAGGGGCTGGGTGAAGGTGCCGCTCGAGGTCGCCGGCACCTTCGACGCCCCGCGGCTGGCAGTGGACCGCCCGGCGGTGGAGCGGATGGCTCTCTCCCTCGAGGGGAGGGAGGGACGTTCCCGCCCGACACTTGCTCGGCGGAAAGCTCGACTCAAACGCCCAGGTCCGCCGCTAGGTAGAGCCCTGTCGGTCGCGGCCCGCCGCCAGGCGCGCCACCTCGCCGGCCAGCGCCACCAGCGCGATCAGGTTGGGGATCGCCATGATGCCGTTGAGCAGGTCGCCCCAGGCCCAGATCGCGCGCGCGCCGGCGAGCGCACCGCCGAGGATCGCCACGCAGTAGAGGATCCGGTAGGGCTTGCGCGCCGCCGGGCCCCAGAGGTAGGCCGCGCACTGCTCGCCGTAGAAGGCCCACGAGATCAGCGTGGTGAGGCCGAACAGCAGAGACGCCGCCAGCACCACCAGCCCGCCCGAGCTCCCCAGCCCGGCCGCGAACGCGCTGGCGGTGACCGCGGTCGATTCCAGGCCGGAGCTCCAGGCGCCACTGGCGATCAGCACCAAGCCGGTGGCGCTCGACACCACCAGCGTGTCGAGGAAGACCCCGAGCATCGCGACCTTGCCCTGGGTGACCGGGTCGCCGGTGCGCGCCGAGGCGTGGGCGATCGGCACCGAGCCGGTGCCGGCCTCGTTGGAGTAGACGCCGCGCGCGACGCCGAAGCGGAACGCCTCGCGCACCCCGGCGCCGAGAAAGCCGCCGGTGGCGGCGATCGGGCTGAAGGCGTGCCGGACGACGAGGCCGAGCGCCGCGCCCAGCTCGTGCCGGAAGACGAACAGCACCGCCGCCGCGCCGGCCAGATAGAGCACGCCCATCAGGGGCGCGATCACCTCGGAGACCCGGGCGATCGAGCGCACGCCGCCGATGACCGTCGCGCCGGTCACCAGGGCCACCAGCGCGCAGGTGACGAGCGGCCGCCAGCCGAGCTCCGACTCGACGACGTAGGCGATCGAGTTGCTCTGGATGGTGGTGGTCGCGAACAGGGTCTTGACCGCCAGGCCGAAGGCGAAGAACGCCGCCACCTTCGGCCAGCGGAGCCGGTCGCGCAGGTAGTACATCGGGCCGCCCACGAACAGGCCGTCGGCGCCGCGCCGCCGGTAGCGCACGCCGAGCACCGACTCCGCGTACATGGTGCCCATGCCCAGCACTCCGGAGATCCACATCCAGAACAGCGCCCCGGGCCCGCCGGTGGTGATCGCCGTCGCCACGCCGGCCAGGTTGCCGTTGCCGACGATGCCGCCGACCGCGGTCATCAGCGCCGCGAACGGGCTGATGTCGCCGTCCGCCCGGTCCTCACCCCGGCGCACGAGCGCCCGGACAGCGGGGACGAACTCGACCAGCTGAACCCCGCGCAGCCGGACCAGCAGGTACGCTCCGATGCCCAGGAAGGCCACCAGCAGGGGCGCGCCCCAGAGCCAATCGCTGACCGACTGGACCGCCTGGCCCACCTAGCCTGACCTTCTCACCAGGCCGTCACGCGGGCACGCCGCAGCCGGCGCGGGTCTCCTCGACCAGCCGGTCGACGACCGCCTTGAGATCGCCGGTCTCGGCAAAGGTCGCGAGCTGCCGGTCGGCGCTGGTGCCCTCGGCGAGGATCGTGTTGGCGTACTCGACGTCCGCGCGGCTGCCGAGATCGTCGAGGACGTCGTCCACCAGCTCCAGCAGCTCGGTGATCAGGTCGCGCGTCCGGACCTCCTCCTGGCGACCGAAGTCGAGCAGCTTGCCCTCGATGCCGTGGCGGACGGCACGCCACTTATTCTCGGTGATCAGGTGGTGCCGGTACCGGCGCCACATCTGGTTGTTGTGGCGGAGCTTGATCAGCTTGACCACGATCGCCTGGATGAGCGCCGCCACGCAGATCGCCTCGTCGACCTTGGTGCAGATGTCGGTCACCCGGAACTCGATGGTCGGGAACTTGGGATGCGGTCGGATGTCCCACCAGATGCGCGTTCCGTCCTGGACGCAGCCGGTCTTGATCAGCAGGTCGACGAAGCGCTCGTACTCGCTCCAGGAGTCGAAATCGGGCGGCGGCCCGCTTCGCGGCAGGTTCTCGAACACGATCGACCGGTACGACTTGAGCCCGGTGTTGCGGCCGTGCCAGAACGGCGAGCTGGTGGACAGGGCCAGCAGGTGCGGCAGGAAGTAGCGCGCCTGGTCCATCACGTCGATGCGCAGGTCCCGGTCGTCGATGCCGATGTGGACGTGCATGCCGAAGATCAGCAACCGCTTGGCCAGATCGGCCATCTCCTCGAGCTGCTTGAAGTAGCGCTCCTTGACCGTGACCTCCTGCCGGCTCCACATCGAGAACGGGTGCGTGCTGGCGGCCGCCACCACCAGGCCGTTGTCCTGCGCCAGCTTGCAAACGGTCGAGCGCAGCCGGATCACCTCGGTCCGCGCCTCGCGCATGTCGGCACAGATCTGCGAGCCGACCTCGACCTGCGACTGCATGAACTCGGGCTTGATCTGGTCCTTGAGCACCACCTGTCCCTGATCGAGGAACTCCTGGACGTACGAGGTCAGCTCCCGGGTCTCGGGATCGATGATCTGGTACTCCTCCTCGATGCCAACGGTGTACTTGCGCTGCAAACTCCCCTCCGGCGGACACGCTCGAGCTGGTTTTCGGTACCCGGCGGAGTGTAGCAGGCCCGTCAGCCGGAGCCGGACGGACGGGCGCGCAGGCGGCGGAAGCGCTCGAGCCGCTCGCCGAGCTCGACCTCGAAGCCGCGCCCGGCCGGCCGATAGAAGCGCTCGCCGGCGAGCGACTCGGGCAGGCAGTCGATCCCGCCGACGCCCTCTTCGGTGTCGTGCGCGTAGACGTAGCCCTCGCCGTAGCCGAGGTCCTTCATCAAGCGGGTCGGCGCGTTGCGGATCGCCATCGGCACCGGATCGGCCGGCCGCTCCTCGACCGTGCGCCGGGCGCGTCCGTACGCCGAGTAGATTGCGTTGCTCTTCGGCGCCAGGGCCAGGTAGATCGCCGCCTGGGCCAGCGCCAGCTCCCCTTCGGGGCTGCCCAGCCGGTGGAACGCGTCCCAGGCGGCGAGCGCCAGCGGCAGCGCCCGGGGATCGGCGAGCCCGACGTCTTCGCTGGCGAAGCGCACCATCCGCCGGGCCAGGTAGAGCGGCTCCTCGCCGGCGGCGAGCATGCGCGCGAGCCAGTAGATCGCGGCGTCGGGGTCGCTCTCGCGCAGCGACTTGTGGAGCGCCGAGATCAGGTTGAAGTGCTCCTCGCCCGACTTGTCGTAGCGCAGCACCTTGGTCTGCACCACCCGGCGCAGCGCTTCCTCGTCGAGCTCGCCGAGCCCGCCGGCGCGCGCGTCCTCGACCGCCAGCTCGAGCAGATTCAGCGCCCGCCGCGCGTCGCCCGAGGCGAGCTGGGCGAGCGCCTCGAGCGCCCCGCCGGTCACCGCCACGGCCGCACGGCCGAGCCCGCGCTCGTGGTCGACGAGAGCCCGCCGCATCACCTCGGCCAGCTCCTCGGGGCTGAGCTCGTGCAGCACCACCACCCGGCAGCGCGACAGCAGCGCCGCGTTGAGCTCGAACGACGGGTTCTCGGTGGTCGCGCCCACCAGCACGATGTCGCCGCGCTCGACGTAGGGCAGGAAGGCGTCCTGCTGGGCGCGGTTGAAGCGGTGGATCTCGTCGACGAACAGCAGGGTGCCGCGCCCCTGCGCGCGGCGCAGCCGGGCGGCGTCGTCCATCACCCGCTTGACCTCCTTGATGCCCGCCACCACCGCGCTGAACGGCTGGAAGTGCGACGAGGTTCGGCGGGCGACAATGCGCGCCAGGGTGGTCTTGCCCGAGCCGGGCGGCCCCCAGAAGATCAGCGACTGGACCCGGTCGTCGTCGATCGCCCGCCTCAGAAAGCCGTCGGGGCCGACCACCTCCGGCTGGCCGACGACCTCGTCGAGCGTCCGCGGCCGCATTCGGTCGGCGAGCGGCGAGCCGCTCGTGGCGGCTTCGGCCGCGGCGAGCTCGACCTGATCGTCGAACAGCGAGCCGTCCATCAGGCCGATCTTGTCAGCTCCGCTCGATTCTCCGGATCACCGCGTCGGCGAAACCGGTGGTCGAAGCCTGGCCGCCGACGTCGCGCGTGCGCTCGCCCGGCTCGGCCAGCGCCGCCTGCAGAGCCGCGTGCACCCGCGCCGCCTCGTCCTGCAGGCCGAGGTGCTGGAGCATCAGGACGCCGCTCCTGATGAGCGCGGTCGGGTTGGCGACGTTCTGACCGGCGATGTCCGGGGCGCTGCCGTGCACCGCCTCGAAGACGGCGATCTCCTCGCCGATGTTGGCCCCGGGCACCACGCCCAGGCCGCCTACCAGCCCGGCGGCGAGGTCGGACAGGATGTCGCCATAGAGGTTCTCGAGCACCAGGACGTCGTAGCTCTCCGGCCGGACCACGAGCTGCATGGCCATGTTGTCGACGATCCGGTCGTCCGCTTCCAACTCCGGGAACTCGGCGGCGACCTTGTAGAAACAGTCCAGGAACAGGCCGTCCGCGAGCTTCATGATGTTGGCCTTGTGGACCGCGGTCAGCCGCTTGCGCCCCTGCCGCCGGGCGTAGTCGAAGGCGAACCTGGCGATTCGCGTCGAGGCGCGCTCGGTGATGATCTTCAAGCTCTCCACGACCCCCGGCACGACCTCGTGCTCGAGACCGCTGTAGAGGCCCTCGGTGTTCTCCCGGACGACCACCAGGTCGATATTCTCGAACCGGGCCGGCAGCTTGGGAACGGTCACCACCGGCCGCAGGTTGGCGAACAGGTCGAGCGACTTGCGCAGCTGGACGTTGACCGACCGGAACCCCTTGCCGACCGGCGTGGTCACCGGCCCCTTGAGCGCCACCCCGTGGGCGCGGATCGAGGCCAGGAGCTCCTCGGGCAGCGGATCCCCCGACTTCTGGAACGCCTCGAGACCGGCGATCTGCTCGTCCCACTCGAGCTCGGCCCCGGAGGCTTCGAGAACGCGCACGGCAGCCCGGGCGACCTCGGGACCGATGCCGTCGCCCGGAATCAGGGTGACTTTCCTAGCCATGTCGTTCTTCTCCCAAGCGGGCG
>JBFGLX010000211.1:0-6336 GCA_041575955.1 Thermoanaerobaculia bacterium | reverse complement strand
TTCTTGAGCGTGTTGTCGAACGTCGTGTCGGTGGAGTTGGGGATGCCCTTGCTGATGCCGGTGCCGTCGCAGAGCTCGCTCGCGTACCGGTAGGCCTCGTTGCCGGCGACCAGCGGGATTCCATCGCTCACGTGGAGCAGGGCCTTGGGTCCCTCGTAGCCGGCCAGCGAGTTGACGAACCGGGTGAGCTCGGCGACGCTGCCGATCACGCGGCTGTAGACCTGCTGGGCGTGGGCATGGGCCAGGTGGCCGACGTCGCGGCAGGCGGTGCTCTCGGCGCTGGACGCGCCACCGCCGCCGTCCGTGTAGGTGAAGCGGATCTGCTGCAGCAGATCCAGGATCCGCTGGTCGTCGTTGCTGGCGAGCAGGCTGACGGCGCCCGACTCCGCATGCTCGCGCAGCGCGGTCTTCAACGCCCGGCGGTTGGACGTCATCTCCAGGGCGACCCGCGTCGTCCCGCCGTAGGTGACCATCATGACTTCGTCGCGCGGCTCGAGGTAGGAGTCGAGCACCCGGGTGAGCTTGTCGAAGACCCGCTTACGCGAGTTGGGGTGCAGGTGGAGGTTGTCGATGAAGAGGATCAGGCGGCGCGGCGCCTGGGGCGCGGCGCCTGGGGCCGGTGACCGCGAGCCCTCCGGCGCGGCCGGCACCCGGCCGGGTTCGGTGAACTGGTCGATCGCCATCGGCTCGCCGTCCTGGAAGAGCCGGAACTCGTCGCGGGCGAGGTCGAGCACCGGGGTGCCCGAACCGTCCTCGACCACGGCGTCGACCAGCACCAGCTCGACGTCGATGACGCCGCCGAAGATCGGCTCTTCCTGGGCCGCGACGGGGGTCGCCAGCAGACAGAGCGAGATCAGGCCTGGTGCGGTTCTTCGGGTCATCGTCGCGCCGTCCTCCGATGATACGCGGTGTCGAAGGTAGGAGCCCCGTGGGCGGTCACATCCTCCGCCGGGGAATCGGTCAGGCTAGTATTGCCGCCATGGCGCGCCGCTACGCACTCGCCGCGCTCACGATCGGCTCGGTCGTGATCCTGGCTTCGAGTCTCTCGAGCGGCGCCGCGGCCGAGATCGCCTTCGTGCTCGCCGCCGCGGCCTTTCCGGCGCTTCTCATGGTGGTCGGCGCGGCCGGTTCGGGCGGCCGGCTCGGCGCGGCCGCCTGGCCGATCGCCGGCCTGCTGGTGGCGCTCGAGGCGTGTCTGTTCGCCATGCTGCTGCTGCGCGGCCAGGTCGAGGCCGGCGGCTGGGTGCTGGGGCTGCCGGCCGCCGCCGCCGTCCAGATCTACGGCGTGCTGCTGCTGCCCCAGGCTCTGGTCGCCCTCGGCTATGCCCTGACCTTCGATTCCTTCGGAGTGAGCGAGCCCGATCTGGACCGGCTGCGCGAGCTGGCGCGGCGCCCGCCGGCCGGCTGACGGTGCCCGCTCTCGACCAGCCGGTCATCCTCGCGACCGTCCTGGTCTATCTGGCGCTGGTCGTCGCCATCGGCGTCTGGTCGCTGCGCCGCACCCGGGGCGCCAGGGACTTCTTCATCGCCGGCCAGTCGATCGGACTCTGGATCACCGGGCTGGCGACGATGTCGGCGGCCTTCAGCGGCTTCGTCTTCATCGGCGGGCCGGGCCTGGTCTATCGGATGGGCCTGGCGTCGCTCTTCATCTGCATCCCGGTGAGCTTCACCTCGGGGCTGCTCTGCTGGGTGGTGGCCAAGCGGCTGCGGCTGCTGGCCGAGGTGCGGCAGGTCTACACCGTGCCGGAGGCGCTTCAGGCCCGCTACAGGAACCGGGCGGTCTCGGGCCTCGCCGCGGTCGCCGTGCTGCTCGGCACCGTCGGCTACCTGGGCGCGCAGCTCCAGGCCCTCGCGGTGGTGATCGAGGCGGTCTTCGGGACGCGCGAGATCTTCGGCGAGGCGAGCCTGGCGGTCGGCATGGCGATCGGTCTGGTCGTGATCGTCTTCTACGCCACGGCGGGCGGCATGGTGGCCGGGGTCTACACCGACCTGCTCCAGGGCGCGCTGATGGTGGTCGCCGCGGCCGGCGTCTTCTTCTACGCGCTCGCGTCGGGAGGCGGGCTCGAGTCGATCGCCCGGACCGTGTCCGAGTCGCCCGAGCTCGGGCCGGCGTTTCTGGATCCGCTCGGCAACGTGCCGGTGTTCACCGCCATCGGCTTCCTCTTCCTGTTCGGGGTCGGCACCCTCGGCCAGCCGCACATGCTGCACAAGTTCTACATGCTCGACCGGCTCGACAGCCTCAGGTGGATGCCCGCGGTCGTCGGCCTCGGCCAGACGGCGTGCGTGCTGATCTGGCTCGGCATCGGGCTGGCGGTGCCGGCGCTGGTCGCTTCGGGCGCGCTGGCACCGCTCGCCCACCCGGACGACGCGGCGCCCGCCTTCCTGCTCGGGTTCACGCCCGAGCCGCTGGCCGGCCTGGCGTTCGCCGGCATCCTGGCGGCGATCATGTCCACCGCCGACTCGTTTCTGAACATCGGCTCGGCCGCCCTGGTGCGCGACCTGCCGGCGGCGCTCGGCCGGCGCCGGCCGGACGATGATGCCGGTCGCGAGCTCGCCCGGGGTCGCATCGCCGTCGTCGGAGTGGCGCTCGCGGCGGCGCTCTTCGCGCTCGTCTACGGCGACCTGATCGCGCTGCTCGGGACGTTCGCGTTCGGAACCTTCGCCGCCGCCCTGGCGCCGGCGGTGGCGATCGGCCTCAACTGGAAGCGGGTGACCGCCGGCGCCGCCGGCGCCTCGATCGCCACCGGGCTGGTGGTGAACCTGGGACTCGAGCTCCTGAGCCGAAGGAGCGATCTCGCGGGTGTGGCGCTGCCGCGGCTGCCGCCGGGGGTGCTGCCCGGCGTGATCGCGCTCGCCGCGTCGTTCTCGGTGCTGCTGGTCTGGAGCTGGCTGGCGCCGCCGCAACGGCTCGATCGGGACGTCGAGCGTGTGATGGAGCTTTGAGGCCCGGTCTTTGGCCCTCGCGAGCCCGAGGCCGAAAAGAGCAGAAGGTCACCGGTCTTCAGACTGTTCTGAGGGGGCGTGGTGATGCCACCACTCGTGGAGCTCTTCGCACAACGCTTGCTCCGTGAATCTCAAGACGAAGATCCCATCCAAGGCAGCTCTCTCGCCTCCGGACGCGCGCGAATAGGCGGTGGACCAGTGAATGATGGCCACCTCGTCCTGGATGCTCAGGATCTCGAACCTGAAGCGCACCTCCCGGTGGTTGGCAGTCGCGTCAGCCCAGTACGCCCGTATCTCGTCTCGGCCGACCGCGGGCCTCGTGAACGGAGTCACCCGGTAGCTCGCTTCCTCTGAGAAGAGGGCGGAGACCTTGTTTGGGTCTCGTGAAGCCCACGCCTCTCCATAGGCGCGCAACCAGGTCTCCAGCTCACCTCTCGTCACGGTAACAAGCCTCCCTTCGGCCATGGTATCGCTCGTATGCACACGGGATGGTCGAGAGACCAGCCTCTCGGCGGCGCACTGCCGCGACGCTGTACCATGGCCCCGCCTGAACCTGGAGCAGGAGGGCGGAAGGAGGTGTTCGTGTTGAGAGCGAGTCGTGCCGCCGGCAGATGCCGAAATCGGATCGCGATCGTCCTGGTGTCGTGCCTGCCCGCCCTGGCCGGCGCCGCCGAGCCGGCCGTGGACATCGCCGGGCGGGTCGACGCGATCTTCGCCGACTACGACTCGACCCGGACGCCGGGCTGCTCGCTGGCCGTCGTTCAAGACGGCGAGCTGGCCTTCGCCCGCGGTTACGGCATGGCGAGCCTCGACCACGGCGTGCCGCTCGGGCCGGCGAGCGTCTTTCGGATCGCTTCGACCTCGAAGCAGTTCACCGCGTTCTCGATCCAGCTCCTGGTCGACCGCGGCCAGGTCGACCTCGACGGCGACGTCCGGACGTATCTGCCCGAGCTGCCGGAGTACGAGTCGCCGGTGACCGTGCGGCATCTCGTGAACCACACCAGCGGCTACCGCGACTACCTGGCGCTCAACTACCTGGCCGGCACCCGCGACGACGACTTCTACACCGACGCCGAGGTGCTCGACCTGCTGTCGCGGCAGCGGGAGCTCAACTTCGCTCCCGGCTCCGAGTACCTCTACAGCAACTCCGGCTACTTCCTGCTCGGTCAGATCGTCCTGCGGGTAACCGGCAAGACGCTGCGCGAGTTCGCCGCCGAGGAGATCTTCGCGCCGCTCGGCATGCGGCAGACGCACTTCCACGACGACCACCGGGAGATCGTGCCGGGGCGCGCGGTCGGCTACTCGCCGGCCGACGGCGGCGGCTTCGAGATCGATCAGACGACCCTCGAGATGATCGGCGACGGCGGCGTCTTCACCACGGTCGAGGACCTGGCTCGCTGGGACGTCAACTTCTACCAGCCGCGGGTCGGCACCGGGGCGACGATCGAGCGCATGCTCGAGCGGGGAGTGCTCAGCGACGGCGAGGTGATCGACTACGCCTCGGGGCTCGGGGTCGGAGAGTATCGAGGCCTGCGGAAGGTCGCCCACGCCGGCGGTTTCGTCGGCTACCGGGCGCAGCTCATCCGCTTTCCCGATCAGAAGCTGTCGGTGATCTGCCTCTGCAACCGCGCCGACGCCAACCCGTCGCGCCTGGCCCAGACGGTCGCCGACCTGTATCTCGCCGACCATCTGGCGAGTGGCGAGGCGGAGGGCGGCGCTCCCGTTCCGGGCGAGTCCGACGCCGAGCCCACGATCGAGCTCGCGGCCGAGGCTCTCGACGCGTTCGCCGGCGCCTACCGGCTCGCGGACGAGCTCGAGATCCTGCGCATCGAGCGCGAGGAGAGCGGCCTCGTCGCCGCCTTCTCCAGCGAGCAGCGCTTCGCGATCCGGCCGGTCGCGGCCGAGCGGTTCGTGGGCGAGACCTCCGGGGGCAACGCCTTCGAGCTGGTCTTCTCGGCCACCGGGGCGGTGCTCTCCTTCGGCGCCGATCGCGACCCGAGCGTCTACGAAAAGGTCGAGCTCGCGCGGCCGACCGCCGAGAGCGTGGCCCGACTCGCCGGCGACTACCGCTGCGACGAGCTGATGACCACGGTGCGGCTGAGCGCCGAAGGCACGAGCCTCAGGCTCGCGCACGAGAACCCTCACAAGGACAAGCCCGAGGAACCCTTCGTGCCGACCTTCCCGGACACCTTCGACAGCGACGGGTTCACGATCCAGGTCGACCGGGGCGAGGACGGGAAGGTTGCCGCGATTCGACTCGGCGTGGGCCGGGTGCGCAACATCCGCTGTGTCTCGATCGGATCACCCCTCTCACCCTCGATCCCTCTCTCACCCTCGAGGTGAGAGAGGGACGCCACCTCCCGGCATCCGTGCTGCTGTAAGGATGTAGGGGAGCGTCTTGCGCCCTCCCGCCTCCTATGATGAACCCAGGAGCTCGAGGACGGCGACGGTCATCGCCGTGGTGCCGGCGGTGACTGCCGGCCGCGGCTCGATCTTGAAGAAGGGCGAGTGGTGCGACGGCACCGGCGGGCCGCCGGCGGCCTCGGCGTCGAGGTCGGCCTGCGGGGTGCCGCCGACGTTGAAGTAGACCCCCGGCACCTTGTGCTCGGTCTGCACGAAGTAGGCGAAGTCCTCGGCGCCCATGCCTTCGCGCGGCTTTTCGTAGAGGGCGTCGGTGCCGAGCTCGCGCACGAACGCGGCTCGGATCCGCCGCGCCAGGACGTCGTCGTTCCAGGTGGTCGGCGTCGACTCGACCGACAGGTCGACCTCGGGCAGCAGGTGGTCGGGCAGCCCGGCGCTGCGCGCGACCCCGTCGACCGTCCGCTCGATGCCGGCCAGCAGCTTGGCGCGGGTCTCCTCGCTGTCGGCGCGCACGGTCAGCTGCAGCCGGGCCTGGTCGGGGATGATGTTGTGCTTGAAGCCGGCGTGGAAGGAGCCGACGGTGACCACCCCGGGCTCGAGCGGCGACAGCTCGCGGCTGACCAGGCCCTGGAGCGCGACCACGATGCGCGAGGCGATGTAGATCGGGTCCTTGCCCTTGTGCGGCGAGGCGCCGTGGGCCCCGATGCCGCGGACCGTGACGTCGACGCTGTCGGATGAGGAGTAGACGAGCCCCTCGGCGACCTGGATCCTGCCCGCCGGCGCGCCGGCGGCGACGTGGAAGGCGAGCGCGTAGTCGGGCACTCCGAAGCGCTCGTAGAGGCCGTCGGCGAGCATCGCCTTGGCGCCGCCGATGCGCTCCTCGGCGGGCTGGACCACGAACATCACGGTTCCGGACCAGGAGTCGCTCAGCGCCGCCAGGCGCCGCGCGGTTCCCACCATCGAGGTGATGTGGACGTCGTGCCCGCAGGCGTGCATGACCGGCACCTCTTCGCCGGTGATGTCGACCTGGGT
>JBFGLX010000210.1:0-6395 GCA_041575955.1 Thermoanaerobaculia bacterium | reverse complement strand
ACCGGCAAGCTGATCGGCGACGACGACGTCCCGCTGGCCGACTACGCCGCCAGCGACCTGGCGCCCCCCGAGGGCAAGCCGCGGCGGGCGCTCAACGCGCTGCTGCCGATCGCGACCGTCGCGGTGATGACCGTCATCGGCCTCTACGTGTCCGGAAGCGCGGTCACTCCGCGCGCCGACTACGACTCGGGATTCCGTTGGCTCTCGGACGTCTTCTCCAACGCCGACAGCTACCGCGCCCTGCTCTGGGCGAGCCTTTCGGGCATGGTCCTGGCGCTGGTGCTGCCGCTGGCGCAGCGCATCCTGTCGGTGCGCGACGCGACCAGCGCCATGGTGAACGGCTTCCGCTCGATGCTGCTGGCCTTCGTGGTGCTGATCCTCGCCTGGTCGATCGGCAACGTCTGCGCCGAGCTCCACACGGCAGACTATCTGGTGGGCCTGACCTCCGGCGTGCTCTCGCCCCACTGGATCCCGGTCCTGACCTTCGTCCTGTCGGCCGCGATCTCGTTCGCCACCGGCACCGCCTGGGGCACGATGGCGATCCTGATGCCGCTGGTGATCCCGATCAGTCACGGTCTGTCGCTGGAAGCGGGCGTGGCGGTCACGGATCCGCACTTCTACGTCCTCATGCTGGGGACGATCTCCTCGGTCCTGGCCGGCAGCGTCTGGGGCGACCACTGCTCGCCGATCTCGGATACGACGATCCTGTCGAGCATGGCCTCGGGCTGCGATCACATCGCCCACGTCCGCACCCAGGCGCCCTACGCCATCGCCATCGGCGTGCTCGGCATGATCGTCGGCGACGTCCCGACGGCGTTCGGGCTCAGCCCCTGGATCTCGCTGCTGGTGGGATGCACGGTGATCATCGGCGGCATCTTCTGGCTCGGCCGGTCGGCGGACGGGGACGCCAATGCCCGAGCCGCCTGACGGCCCGGCGCCGACCGAGCTGCCGATCACCGACGTCTTCGACCTGCACAGCTTCCAGCCGCGCGACGTCGCCAGCGTCACCCGCGCCTACCTCGACGCCGCCTACGAGAGCGGCCTGAGGCGGATCCGGATCATCCACGGGCGCGGCAAGGGGGTGCAGCGGCGGACGGTGCGCGCGATCCTCGAGCGCGATCCGCGGGTGGCCGAGTTCGGCGACGCGCCGCTCGAAGCGGGCGGCTGGGGCGCCACCTGGGCCAGCCTCGAGTAGCTCGGCCCGGGCCGCGGCGAACCGGCGTCGCCGCCCCATAACAAGAAAGCCGCGGCGAACCGCGGCTCATCTCAGTCGCTTCGTGGCGCGAGCTAGTCGCCCCACATGAACGCCGAGGCCTTGACGTTGGTCTTGATCTGCATTTCTGTGTCTCCTTCGGTTTCGCGGGTCTTGGTTCTTTCTTCGGCTTCTGACTACTAACGCGAGAACCGGGCCCAAAACTGATCAGCCGCTGTGCTAGCGTGACGGCGTGATCCGTGCCGGCACCTCCGCCCGGGTACTGGCCGCCCTGTCCATGCTGGCCCTGATCGAGGCCGCGCCGGCGCGGGACGCGGCGGCCGCCGAGGACTCCCATGCGCGCATGCGCCGCGAGCTGGCCGCGATCGCCGCCAGGCGCGCGGTCTGGAACCCGTTCTTCTGGGACGACCGCCTCGGAGAGCTGCAAGCCCGGGCGGCCGGGCTGGCCCCCGACGCGCCGCTCCTCGACCGCTTCTCGGCCCTCTCCGAGCTCGGGCTGGTGGAGCTCAAGACCGGTTCGGTCGACCGGGGCATCGCCGCGCTCAGCGCCGCCCGGGACCTGCTGCCGGAGACGGCGCGCAGCGAGCGCGCCCAGCTCGCCTTCCACCTCGGGCTCGCGCACCTGCGGCTGGCCGAACAGTCGAACTGCCGTCACCACCCCAGCCCGCGGAGCTGCATCCTGCCGATCTCCGGCGACGGCGTCCACCACGACCAGGAGAGCACCCGGCGGGCGATCGCCTGGCTCGGCGAGGTGCTCGATCTCGTACCGGCCCAGACGGTCGAGCATCTGGCGACCCAGTGGCTGCTCAACATCGCCTACCAGTCGGCCGGCTTCTCGCAAGCCGAGATCCCCGAGGACCGGCGGCTGCCGGCCTCGGTCTACGCCAGCGACCAGGAGTTTTCGAAGCTGCCGAACGTGGCGGCGGAGCTCGGCCTGGACGCGTTCGATCAGGCCGGCGGGGCGGTGGTCGACGATCTCGACGGCGACGACCGGCTCGACGTCCTGACCTCGACCTGGACTCCCGACGGCGCGCTCAAGCTGCGGCTCAATCGCGGCGCGGCGGGCTTCGTCGACCGCACCGTCGAGGCGGGCCTGGCCGGCATCACCGGCGGCTTGAACCTGGTGCACGCCGATTACGACAACGACGGCGACGCCGACGTGCTGGTGCTGCGCGGCGCCTGGCTCGGCGACCAGGGGCGCCACCCGAACTCGCTCCTGCAGAATGACGGCTCGGGCCGGTTTCGCGACGTCACGTTCAGCGCCGGCCTCGGCGACGAGTGGTATCCCACCCAGACCGCCGCCTGGGCCGACTACGACAACGACGGCTGGCTCGATCTCTACGTCGGCAACGAGGGCGGCCCGGGCCGATTTCCCGGGCAGCTCTTCCACAACAACGGCGACGGTACCTTCACCGACGTGGCGCGCGCCGCCGGGGTGGAGAACTTCCGATTCGCCAAGGGCGTCGCCTGGGGCGACTACGATTCAGACGGCGATCAGGACCTCTACGTGTCGAACTGGCCGGAGCCCAACCGGCTCTATCGCAATCACGGCGACGGCACGTTCGAGGACGTCGCCGCCCAGCTCGGCGTCACCGGGCCGCTGGCCAGCTTCCCGGCCTGGTTCTGGGATTTCGACAACGACGGCGCGCTCGACCTCTACGTGGCCGGCTTCCCCTATCGCCCGGAGGCGGGACTGGGCAACCTGTTCGTCGTCGTCGCCAGCTATCTCGGCATGCGGAGCCCGTTCGAGACCGGGCGGCTCTACCGCAACGACGGCGCCGGCGGCTTCGAGGACGTCTCCGAGAGCTTCGGCCTGACCCGGGTGAACATGACGATGGGCGCCAACTTCGGCGACCTGGACGGGGACGGCTACCTCGACTTCTACCTCGGCACCGGCTATCCCGAGTACGACGGCCTGGTGCCGAACCTGTTCTACCGCAACGACCGCGGGCGGCGCTTCCTCGACGTCACCATGGCGGCCGGGGTCGGCCACCTGCAGAAGGGCCACGGCGTCGTCTTCGCCGACCTCGACCACGACGGCGACGTCGACCTGTTCGAGCAGATGGGGGGCTTCTTCCCCGAGGACTCCTTCCACAACGTCCTCTACGAGAATCCGGGCTTCGGCAGCCGCTGGATTCGAATCAAGCTGGTCGGCAGGCGGTCGAACCGCGCCGGAGTCGGCGCGCGCCTGCGGCTGAGCGTCGTCGAGGACGGCGAGACGCGGGAGATCTACCGGCACGTCGGCAGCGGCGGCAGCTTCGGCAGCGGCCCGCGAGGCCAGCACGTCGGCCTGGGCTCGGCCACGCGCCTGGCCAGGCTCGAAGTGGCCTGGCCCGCGTCGGGCGCGCTCCAGGTCTTCCCAGACGTCCCCCTGGACTCCGCCTTCGAGATCATCGAGGGCGAGACTGCGCTACGGTGCCTGCCTCCAGGCCGCTGCGGCGCCGCGGACCGACCGGCGCCCAGAACAGAGAACGGGCCGCGGTAGCCCGCGGCCCGTTTCCGTTCCTTCCGTTCCCTTCGGGACCGGGAACTAGTCCATGTCGTCGAAGAGGTGGGCGGAGGCCTTGAGGTTGGTCTTGATCTGCATGTCGTTTCTCCTTCGGTTGGCTCCTGTTGTTCCGGGCTTCTACTCACTAACGCGAGAAGCAGCCGCAAAACTGATCACCCACGCCCAAAAAACCCGAGCAGCCCGAGGGTGAGCCAGGGCACGTAGGTGATCAGCAGGACCCCGACCGCGAGGATGGCCAGCATCGGCAGCACCGCCCGCCAGATCGTCAGCAGCGGCCGCTCGAAGCGGTAGGCCGCCAAGAAGAGGTTCAGCCCCACCGGCGGCGTCAGGTAGCCGAGCTCCAGGTTGGCCACGAAGATGATCCCGAGGTGCACCGGATGGACGCCGAAGGCCGCCCCCAGCGGCACGATCAGCGGCACCACCACGACGATGGCCGAGAAGATGTCCATCAGGCAGCCGACCAGCAGCAGCAGCAGGTTCAGGCCGATCAGGAAGACGAATCTCGAGTCGACGTGGCCCTGGACCCACTCGACCAGGCGCGCCGGAACCTGGCTGTCCACCAGGTAGCTGGTGAGCCCCTGGGCGACGCCGAGGATGATCAGCACGCCGCCGACCAGCACCGCGCACTCGGTGAACACCGCGCGCAGCTCGCCCCTCGGCTTGATGTCCCGATGCACCAGCACCTGGCTCGCGAGGGCGTAGAAGGCGGTCAGGGCCGCCGCCTCGACCAGCGTCGCGAGCCCGCTGAAGATCGCGCCGAGCGCCACCACCGGCAGCAGCAGCTCCCACTTCGCTCCCCACAGCGCCGCGAGCGCCTCGCGCCCATCGAATGGCCGGCGCGCGATGCCCGATCGGATCCCCTCCCGCACTCCCCAGCCGGCGATCAGCGCCACCATCACGACGCCGGGCAGCATGCCGCCGATGAACAGGTCCTCGATCGGTACCGAGGCGACGATGCCGTAGAGGATCAGCGGCAGGGCGGGCGGAAACAGCAGTCCGAGCGAGCCCGCCGAGGTCAGCAGGCCGATCGAGAAGCGATCGCCATAGCGGTCGGCCCGGAGCGCCTGGAAGAGGAGCGCTCCGAGAGCCAGGATGGTCACGCCCGAGCCGCCGGTGAAGACGGTGAAGAACGCGCACAGCACCGCGGTCACCACCGCGGTGCCGCCCGGCGCCCAGCCGAACCAGGCGCGGAAGACTCGCAGGAGGCGGCTCGAGGCGCCGCCCCGGGCGAGCGCGAAGCCGGCGAGCGTGAACAGCGGGATCGCGGCCAGGAAGGGCGAGACGGCCAGCCGGTAGGTCTCGGCCGGGACGGCCGCCGCGGGCACCCCCTCGGCCAGAAACAGGAAGACCGCGAAGCCGCCGAGCGCCACGAAGATCGGCCCGCCGAGGAGCGTCGCGATCACGATCAGGAGCAGCCAGGGCCAGGCCGCTCCGAGCTCGAGCCAGCTCTGGAAGTGCCCCAGGACGATGCCGACGACCAGGCCGATTGCCGCCAGCCCGCGGCCGAGCCGGCCCTCGGAGGCTCTCCACACGAGCCGCACCGCGATGGCGGCGAACGCCACCGGGATCGCCAGCTGGCCCACCCAGACCGGCACGCCGAGGGCGATCTGGGTGCCGGCCTGGCGATCGATCGCGATCAGGTCGATCGACGCCCGGCAGAGAAGGATCGACACCGCCGCGCCGACCGCCGCCGAGAAGACGCGCGAGGCGTCCCGGAACCTGCCCTCCGGCATGAGCTCGCCGGTGGCCAGCACGAGCAGCTTGCCTTCGCGGGCGGCGAGCGCCGCGCCCAGAAAGCCGACCCAGAGGGTCAGGTGCTGGGTGAAGGGCAGCGCGCCGGGAATGCCCACGCCGAACAGCTTGCGGCCGGCCGCCTCGGCCAGGGGCAGGAGGATCATCGCGGCCAGGATGGCGGCCGCGACGCTCTCCTCCGCGCGCTGCAGGAGCTTCAGCGACTCTCTCCGGCGCTCTGGGCCCGGCGGTAGGCGTCCCGCTCCGAGCGGACGAAGTCGAAGATCTCGGCCGGCACGCGCCCGCCGCGCATCGACTCGGCGAAGCTGGCCGCCAGCCGCCGCCAGACCGCCGGATCGACCGGTGCGACGACGCTCAGGCCGCGCTTCGACATCTCGTCGATCGCCCGCCGGTCCTGCTCCGGGATGTCGCGCTCCAGGCGCTCCTGCATGGTCAGCGCCGCGGCGCGCATCGCCTGCCGGTCCGCCTCGGTCAGCTGTCCCCAGGTGCGGTTCGAGATCACCGTCGCCCCCACCAGCGGCGCCAGCCCCAGATCGAGCATGTAGGGCGTCTGCCGGAACCACTGCAGCGACAGCGCCGCCAGCGGCGTCGTCGGCAGGATGTCGATCATCCCGGTCTGCAGCCCGGTCATGATGTCGGTCATCGCCAGGGCCACCGGCCGGAAGCCGCCGTCCTTCCACCACTGGACGTTGGCGTCGTCGCCGGCGGAGACGAACAGCTTGAGCCGCTTGAGCTCGTCGACCGAGCTCGCCGACTTCGACGAGAAGACGTGCACCCAGCCGGCGTGGCCCCACTGGATGAGCTCGAAGCCCCGGGCACGGGCGCGCTCGCGCAACTCGGGCTCGACCTTGCGCAGGACGTGGAAGAACTCCTCGTAGGAGTCGTAGAAGAGCGGAATCGCCAGTGCCTCGAACGCCTGGT
>JBFGLX010000209.1:0-6426 GCA_041575955.1 Thermoanaerobaculia bacterium | reverse complement strand
GTGGCGGTTCCGACCATCGATCCGGTGCGCGACGAAGGGGCCCGTGAGCGGATCGCGCCACCGGCGGACGGCGGCCACGGCGACCATCTGCAGAAGATCAAGGAGTTCGATCGGATCTACGCCGACGACTTCCTGCTGGCCGCGGACTCGATGCCGACCCTCGTGTCGGCCTCGGCGCGCATCGAGCGCGCCCAACGGCTGGTGGGCCACGGCAACTTCAACCTGCTGTCGTTGGATCAGCTCCTCCGGTTCGCCGCCAACTACGCCGAGATCGGCGCCTTCCCCAAGGTCGAGCTCGATCTCCTCGAGGAGCTCTTCCACGCCGACGCCGCTCGCTACGGCTTCTTCGGCGAGAAGGTGATCACCGACCTGACCGAGCGGATCCCCGACCGCTCGGTAGCCAAGATCGCCGGCAGCGGACACTACCTGCTCAAGGGCGACTCGCTCGAGAAGTTCACCCAGATCCGGCGCGATATCGGCTCGTCGATCGCTCTGACCTCGGGAGTGCGGAGCATCGTCAAGCAGTATCAGCTCTTCCTGAGGAAGGCCGTCGAGACCGAGGGCAACCTCTCGCGCGCCTCGCGGTCGCTGGCGCCCCCCGGGTACTCCTTCCACGCCCGTGGCGACTTCGATATCGGCAAGGTCGGTCTCGGCCCGCGCAACTTCACCGAGGAGTTCGGCCAGACGCTCGAGTTCCGCAAGCTGATCGACCTCGGCTACATCTCGATTCGCTACACCGAGACGAATCCCTACGGCGTCCGCCACGAGCCCTGGCACATCAAGATCGCCTAGCGAAGCTCCGGTTCGAACCGCCAGGGCGGCTCGGGCCGTAGGTCAAACGGGCTTGGCCAGGAAGATCGTGTGCTTGGCGCCCTTCGCGCCCCGGCTCCGAACGCTCTCGGTGCGCGCCGCGAAGCCGCTGCGGCCCAGGAGCCGCACGAAGCCAGGGTCGGCGTAGGCGGACCAGATCGCCAGCAGGCCCGGCCGCTTCAGGGCGCGGCGGATCGCCGCCAGCCCGTCGCGTCCGTAGAGGCGGCCGTTCGATTCCAGGCACCACGCCGACGGCCCGTTGTCGACGTCGAGGAGGATCGCGTCGAAGCGATCGACGCTGCCCGCGATCACCGAGCGCACGTCGCGCTCCACGACCTCGACCCGCGGGTCGGCCAGCGCGGCCGCCGTCTCGTCCATGAACTTGAGATTCCACTCGACCACCGCCGCGAACAGCTCGGCGACCACCAGGCGGCCACCGGCCGGCAGCTCGTCGAGGGCGGCGCGCAGGGTGTAGCCGAGACCGAGGCCGCCGATCAGCAGCACCGGCCGCGCCAACGCGCCCAGCTCGCGCCCGGCGACCTCGCCGAGCGCCGCCTCGGAGCGGCTGCGCCGCGTCGACATCAGCTCCTCGCCGTCGAGCAGGATGAAGTAGTCGTCCTCGCGCCGGTGCAGCGTCAGGGCGAGGCCGTCGGCGGTACGGGTCGAGGCGAGGGTCTCGAAGGGTTTCATGACCGGAGGCGCGCGGCGACGGCGCGCGCGAAGTCGGCGGCCGCCCGCTCCGAGCATGCCAGAAAAAGCACCGGCTCGATCAGCTCGAGCTCGCTGACCACGAAGCCGGCGGCGGTCTCGATCCCGTCGACCCGCGCGTAGAGCGGGTCGCCCGGCGCGACCGCGAGCGCACTCTCGGCCAGCGCCCGGACCTCGGCCGGTGGCTCCGCGGCCTCCTCTGTGCCTCCGAACTCGGTCTGGACCCGGAACTCGCCGGGTCGCCCCCGCTTGCGCACCGCGTGGCTGAAACGCCGCTCGAAGTAGACCAGCGACCACTCGCCGGCGCTCTCGACCTCGCGCACGAACGGCTGCAGCAGGGCGCCGCCGTGCGCCGCCAGCCGGGCCAGGCGGTCGGCGCGCGCGCCCGCTTCCTGCGCGGACGAGCGCCAGGTGAGAAAGCTGCTGGCGCCGACGATCGGCTTGAGGACGACGTCGTCCCAGCCGGAGCGCTCGATCGTCGCCGGCCAGCCGCCGACCGCTTCCGGCTGCAGCCAGAGGGTGGGCACCGTCGGTACGCCGGCCGCTTCGAGGTCCCGCAGGTAGGTCTTGCGCGCGTTCCAGGCGACCGCGGCCGCCCCGTTCCAGACCCTGGCGCCTGCCGCCTCCAGGCTCTCGAGCCGGGCCAGGAACTCTTCGACCCGCCGGTGGTAGTCCCACACCGAGCGCAGCAGCACCGCGTCGCAGCCGGCCCAGCGCGCCATCGGGGCGTCCCAGGGCACGGCGACGACCTCGATGCCGTCGAGCTGGCGCAGCATCAGGGCGTCGTCGGCCTGCGGCTCGGGACGCTCTCGGCAGGTGGCGACTCCGAGTCTGGTCACGGTCGTACGGAGCATACGCCGAGGAGCCCGACCGGAGCGCAGGGCTGAGGTTGGTGAGAGGGTCGGGCTAGGCCGGGATCGTGTGGCGCACCGAGAAGACGAACAGCGTCGATCCCGCCTGGATCCGGTCGCCGGTCCGCAGCGGCGCCGAGCGCACCAGGCGGTCGTTGAGGAAGGTGCCGTTGCTGCTGCCGAGGTCGCGCAGGAAGAAGCCGCCGTTGCGCTCTTCGATCTGGAAGTGGCGAGCCGAGACCGAGGGATCGTCGACGACGATCTCGCCCTGTTGGCGGCCGACGACCGTGACGCCGCCGCGCAGCCGAAAGTCGGCCTCGTCCGGGGGCAGGCCCTCCTGGGTCAGGAAGCCCTTCACCTTGACCTCGACCGCCGGCGCCGGCTCGTCCCGGGCTTCGCTCTCGAGGACGATCGTCCTCGTCCGGTAGGGGTCGAGCCCGAGGCCACCGGCACCGAAGTCGCGTTCTCTGTGTGCGGCCATATCCGAGGATCCTCGCCTGTGGTCTCGCGCCGAAGCTCCGATGGCTCCCTGCCCCGCTCTCCCCCTCGCGCGAGGCCCCGCCCCCCAGCATCGGCCAGGTCGACCAGCCGCGCTGTGACCTGCTCCACTCGCGGCTAGAACTCGAGATCCTGGAGCTGCTTGACCTCGAACGGCTCGAGATCCATGCCGGTCGCGAACATCCCCTGCGGATGGTCGAAGAACCAGAGATGCAGCATCTCCGGGCTGCGATGAGACGCGACCCCGTCCGGGCACTCGTCGCCGTCCGCGAGGCCGTCGACCAGCAGACCCTGCCAGAGGCAGAGCTTGTGCTTCCAGAGGTGAAAATGCCAGACGGCCATTGGTCCGGCGATCTGGGGGCCGTGGGTGCCGGGCGCGGCCAGGAACATGAGCCCGGCCAGCCGCTTGCCGTCACCGGTGTCGTAGTAGATGAGAAACTCCGGCCGCTCCGGATCGAGCACCCGGCCGTCGGCCACGTGCTGGCGGTTCGCGTAGTGGTTGGCGTCGCCGAACATCAGCTCGAAGCCGTCGGCGACCGCCCGATCGAAATCGTCCCAGCCGCGCGCTCTGACCGTGGCCCGAGCCCGCTCCCAGAATGCGCCCGCCGCCGCCATCTGCTCGGCGCTCGGCTCGACCAGATGCGGGAAACGGGTGACCTCGTAGATCACCATGTCGGCCGCCTGCGGCGGCGAGACGTCGACCTGCGACTCCGGATGCCAGTCCTGGACGATAGCGGTGAACTCCGACAGGTGAATCTCGTCGGCGGCGGCGCCGACCGCCGCCACAAGCCCGATCAGCGCGACCGCGGAGCGACCTCTCATGCCGGACAGTCTATCGGGCGCGTTCGAGCGGTCGCCACCGGCGACCGCGACTTAGCTCGCTCAGGTGAAGCCGCCACCCGCGCCGCAGCCGCTCTGGGCGGCGCCGGCGCCGCGCCCGCCGGCCGGGCCGGTGCCGGCGGCGAAGGTCGAGAGCTGCTTGGCGAGATCGGTGCTGCCGCAGGCGGGGCAGACGAGGCCGCTCGCCCCTTCGCCCATGCGCTGCAGGATCTCGAAGCTCGTCTGGCACTCGCCACATCGGTACTCGTAGAGCGGCATCGGGGAGAGTCTACCGGATCTCTCCCGCTCTCTCCACACCGGTCGTGGTACGGCAAGGGCTCGGGCACCCCAGACGGGGCCTAAAGCGCAGCGCCCTCGCTCTATCACCCCAAGAGGAGACTTGCCAGGCCTTGTCGCCTGGCAAGGCTCTCTCGTGCTCCCCGTTCAGAAGGGGCGCGAGCCAGCCCCGGACGGGGTGCCCGAGCCCTTGCCGTACCACGACCGTTGAGGCCCTTGCTACTCGGGGTCGAGGCCGGGCAGGGGGACGGGCGCGCTGAGCCGCCGATCGACTCGGCGATCCACCCACTCGAGGCCCGCCCGGGCCTCCACCAGGAGCCGGTACGCGGACAGGAAGCGGCCGGCGAGGCACTCGCCGGCGCCCGCCCGAAAGCGCTCGAGGGATCCGAACAGCACCCGGTCGATCTCGACCTCGGTCGACGGGAACAGGGCGGCGCGGTCGACCGCGGCGACGGTCGCGAGCAGGTCGCCGCAGCGGTCGGTCAGCGTGGCGAGCGAGCTGCGCTCGAGCTCGGCGAACAAGAGCGTCGCCGATCGTCTCAGGGCGGACAGCCGATCGAGATAGAGCCGCCGCCACTGGCGAAGGCGCACGCGCGCCGCCGCGGCGTCGGGCGTGGGGGCCACGCGCTCGATCCGCACTCCCGGCGCCTGCCGGTCGTCGCCGGCGGCGCCCCGCCGGTCCGGGTCGCCGGCCTGGAGCGCCGGCGCCAGAGCGATCACCGCCAGGCAGAGGCAGTGGGCGCTCGGGAGTCCGCCTCTCATGTCCGCAATGACGGAAAGCCGGTGCGCCCTCTCACCGCCAATATTCCGGACCGTGATCAGTTTCGGGTCGAGACCTCGCGTAAAAGGGTAGGAGCGAAGAAAAAAATGAAATCGACCAAGAGCATCTGGCTGAACGAATACGAAGGACTGCTGCCGACCCCGGCCGCCCAGCGCAAGCCGAAAGACGGCCTGGAGGCACCGGTCCTCACCGAGTACGAAGCCGTCAGCCCGCACTTCGAGCTGACCCCGGCCAACCTCGAGAAGACGACGCCGCTTGCTTTCTTCGAGTAGCCGAAGATCCATCTCTTTCTCTAAAAGGAGCGACGCAATGACGGTCACCACCACTCTGAAGGCTGGAAATTCACAGTCCCTCACCGTAATCCTCGAGTAATCGAGTCCAGACGGAGTTCGACAGAAGCCGGCAGCCCTCGCGAGAGGGCTGCCGTCTGTTTGTCTTCAGGTATTCTTGGGTGGTTGTCCAATAACTTCTCACGCACCCTCCGCGCGCTCCGCTCGGACGGCCTCGCCGGCTGGACGGTGCGGGCGCTGGTCGCGGCCCTCCTGCTGGTCCTCTGGGGGGGTTGGTTTTTCTGGGGAGGGGTCACCGTCTGGGCGGTCAGCGAGCGCGCGCGCGCCGAGGTTCGCGACCAGGTCTTCACGGTCGACGCGCCGGTCGACGGCCAGGTGGTGGCGGTCCACATCGAGCGCGGCCAGAAGGTCACCCAGGGCGACGTCCTGGTCGAGCTCGAGACCTTCCAGCAGGAGGGCGAGCGCGATTCGCTGGTCGCCGAGCTGACCGGCCTGAGATCCCGCCGCGAGGACCTGATCGGCCGCATCGACCAGGAGGGGCGGGCGCTCGCGATCTGGCTCGAGGCGTCGCGAGCGATGGTCGAAGAGGCCCGGCTCAACGTCGAGCGAGCCGAAAGCGCGGCCGCGCTGGCGCGCAGCAACGAGGCCCGGGTCCGCAAGCTGCACGAGGAGAGCCTGCTGCCCGACGAAGAGCTCGACCGCGCGGTCTCGGAGCTCGAGCAGAGCGAGGCGGAGGTGCAATCGCTGCGCGCCGCGGCCCAGCGCACCGAACGGGAACGGGCGAGCGCGAGCGCCGACCGCGGCACCGAGATCGAGCAGCTCAAGGCGGATTTGCGGGTGCTCGAGTCGCAGATCACCGCCATCGGCGCGCGCATCGGCAGCCTCGAGCAGCAGGTCGGCTTGCGCCAGATCCGAGCGCCCGCCAGCGGCACCCTCGCCCGGGTAGCCAATCTGCGTCCGGGCGCGGTGGTCGACGCCGGCGACGAGCTCGCCCGCATCGTGCCCTCCGGACGGATCGGCGCGGTCGCCTGGTACCAGCCCGCCGAGGCGGTGGGCAGGATTCGGGCCGGGCAGCACGCGCGCCTGCGCCTCGACGGTTTTCCGTCGACCCAGTTCGGCACCATCCCGGCGACGGTCTCGGTCGTCGACAGCGAGACCACGGACGGGCGCATCCGCGTCGACCTCGACATCGACGCCGATCGGCCGACGAACATCCAGCTCCAGCACGGCATGGTCGGCAACGTCGAGGTGGAGGTCGACCGGCTGTCGCCCGCTTCGCTCTTGATGAGGGCGGTGGGCAAGCTCCTGGATCAACCCGTCCAGGCCCGAGCCGAGTCTTGAGGCGCCGCCGCTTCCTGGTACCCGAGACCGT
>JBFGLX010000208.1:0-6429 GCA_041575955.1 Thermoanaerobaculia bacterium | reverse complement strand
CCGCGACGCCACCGGCCGCCACCGGCGGCGGGGTCTTCGCCACGGTCGCCGAAGCGGTCGCCGCCGCCGGCCGGGCCTTCGACACCTTCCGCGAGACCAGCCTCGAGACCCGGCGCCGGATCATCGACGGCATCCGCCAGGAGATGCGCGCCAGCGCCGAGGAGCTGGCCCGGATGGCGCACGTGGAGACCGGCCTGGGGCGGGCCGAGGACAAGAAGCTCAAGAATCTCCTGGTCACCGACAAGACGCCCGGACCGGAGGACCTCGAACCCTTCGCGGTCACCGGCGATCACGGCATGACCGTGACCGAGTACGCCCCGTTCGGCATCATCGCCGCGATCACCCCGACCACCAACCCGACCTCGACCATCATCAACAACGCCATCGCCATCCTCTCGGCCGGCAACGCCCTGGTGTTCAACGTCCACCCGGCGGCCAAGCGGGTCTCGGCCGAGAACGTCCGCCGGATCGATCGCGCGATCGTCGCCGCCGGCGGTCCGGCCGACCTGGTCACCTGCGTCGCCGAGCCGACCATCGAGTCGGCCCAGGAGCTGATGCACCACCGGGCCGTCCGGCTGCTGATGGTGACCGGCGGCCCGGGCGTGGTCCAGGAGGCGCTCAAGACCAACAAGCGGGCGATCACCGCCGGACCCGGCAACCCGCCGGTGCTGGTCGACCAGACCGCCGACATCGACCGCGCCGCGCGCGAGATCATCCGCGGCGCCTCGTTCGACAACAACATGGTCTGCACCGACGAGAAAGAGACCCTGGTGGTCGAGTCGAAGGCCGCCGAGCTGGTGCGGGCGCTCGCCGGCCACGGCGCGGTGGTGCTCAAGGAGTACCAGCTCCGGCAGCTCGAGAAGGTGATCTTCGACGAGCTCGGCCGCCCCAACGAGCCCGGCCGGATCAACCGCAAATGGATCGGCCAGCACGCCGGCAAGATCCTGCGCGAGATCGGCGTCTCGGCGAGCGACAGCGTACGGCTGGTGGTCGCCGAGGTGCCGAACGAGCACAGCCTGGTATGGACCGAGCAGATGATGCCGGTGATGCCGGTGACCCGGGTGCGCAACGTCGACGAAGGCATCGACCTGGCGGTGCGCGCCGAGCATCGCTTCCGCCACACCGCCTCGATCCACTCCAACGACGTCGAGACCATCACCCGCATGGCGCGGGCGATGAACGTCTCGATCTTCGTCGCCAACGCGGCCAACGTCGCCGGTCTGGGCGCCGGTGGCGAGGACTTCACCTCGTTCTCGATCGCCACCCCGACCGGCGAGGGGCTGACCCGGCCGCGGACCTTCTCGCGCATCCGGCGGCTGACGGTGGCCGGGTCGCTGCGCATCACATGACCCTGCCCGCGATCGTCCTGCTCGAGTTCGACTCGATCGCCGCCGGGATCCTGGCCGGCGACGCCATGGCCAAGCGGGCCCCGCTGGCGTCGCTGCACGCGGGCACGGTCCAGCCGGGCAAGTACCTGGTGCTGGCCGGCGGCTCGGTGGGCGACGTGCAGGAGGCGCGGGCGGCGGGGCTCGAGGTGGCCCGAACCTGGCTCGTCGACCAGATCTTCCTGCCCGACATCCACCCGGACGTGCTGAGCTCGTTGAGCGGCGAGCGCCGGCTCGGCGAGGGCGGGGCGCTGGGGGTGATCGAGACCCGGACGGTGGCCGCCACCATCGCCGCGGCGGACGCCGCGGTCAAGGGATCGCTGGTGACGCTGCTCGACATCCGGCTGGCGGACGGCCTGGGCGGCAAGGGCTACCTGCTGCTCGGCGGCGAGGTGTCCGACGTCGAGGCGGGGGTGGCCCTCGGGATCGCCCGGCTGCCTCCGGGCGGCGAGCTGGTCGGCTCGGTGGTGATCCCGCAGCTGCACGAGGAGATGTACGAGAACCTCAAGGGCCAGCAGCGGTTCGGGCACCGCGTGCGCACGGAGCCGGCCGCGGCCGGAAGCCGGTGAAGCTCGGCCGGGTGATCGGCACGGTGGTGGCGTCGACCTACGTCGACGGGCTCGAGGGCGTGAAGCTGCTGATCGTGCAACCGCTCGACAAGCGGCAGCGGCCGAAGGGCCGGCCGGTGGTCGCCGGCGACGGCCTGCAGATGGCGGGTCCCGGCGAGATCGTCTACTACGTCTCGAGCCGCGAGGCGGCGCTGGCGATGCCCGACCCCTTCGTGCCGGTCGACGACGCCATCGTCGGCATCGTCGATCAGGTGCACCTGGACGGCGGCCGCGAATGAAGCTCGGCCGGGTCGCGGGCAGCGTCGTCTCGACCATCTGCAACCCGATCTACGACCATCGCAAGCTCCTGCTGTGCGACCTGATCGACGAGCGCGGACGCGACACCGGCGACTACCTGATCGCGATCGACCACGTCGGCGCCGGCCCGGGCGAGACGGTGCTGGTCCTCGACGAGGGCAACGGCGCCCGGCAGGTGCTCGGCTGGCCGGACGGCGCGGTGCGTGCGGTGGTGGTGGGAATCGTCGACCGGGTCGATCTGGCCGCCCTGCGATCGAGTGCTTCGGTCCGTTCTCTCGTCAAGGGTAGACGCGCGGCGAGTCGCTCCGCGCGGCGAAAAGGAGGTCGGTCATGAGCCTGGAAGAGACGATCTGCGTCGAAGGCGTGTTGAACCTCGCGGGCAAGATCGGCGGCAAGCCGGTGGCGATTCCGCTCCGCGTCGACAGCTGCTCGAAGTAGCCGGGCGGCGCGAAGTGCGAGGTGCCGCTGCTCACGGAGAAGATGCCGGTGAGCATCGGCCGGTTCACCATCGCCACCATCGAGGTGCCCGACAGGGACTGGGAGGTTCCGCCCAAGGACCTCGGCTTCGGTCCGGTCAAGATCCCCAGGGGAAGCCTCCTGCGGATCCGGCAGGGCGACTTCTTCGAGATGGACCTCGACGCTCAGCTGGCCGGGGAGCTCGATCTCGAGGTCAAGGCGTGGGCGCCGCTCGGCCGCTCGCGCCGCCGCAAGACCTCTGGGTGACCCTCCTGGAGCTCTTGGGCTCGGCCCCGGGTTGGCAGGTCCTCAGGCCGCGCCGGCGACCTCGATCTCGGTCTGAAGGAACGAGACCACCTTGCCGAGCCGGTCTTCGACGCCCAGGCCGATGACGTGGCTGCCGGGCAGGAATCGTAGCTGGATGGTCACCACGTGCTTGCCGTCCGCGGGACGCTCGGCGATCTCGACCGGGATGCTGCGCTCGAAGAGCGAGTTGCGGTGCTCCTCGGGCTTGGCCACCGCCACCACCACGCGCACTTCGCCGCGCTTCGCTCCGCCCTCGGCCAGCAGAGTCAGACGATCGATCGGCAGCGTGATCGCCAGCGGCACCTGGTAGCGGCCGCCCTCGAGCGCGGTCGCGGCGAGCGCCTCGACGCTGATCCCGAGCGGGTTGTCGGCGGCGCCCAGGACCAGCGCGGTCAGGGTCCGCTCGGCGACCCGCTCGACCTCGGGTAGAGCCCGGTAGCGCGTCCGGTAGCGCAGCCGGTAGCCGTCGCCGGCGCCCGGCGCCAGCTTGACCTTGACCTTGTGGACCTCGCCGTCCCAGCCCTTCCTGGGCCGGAAGCCGAGCGAGTAGTAGTTCGAGATGTCCTGCGCCATGTCGGCGAGCTCGGGCGCCGGCCGGTTGGCGTTGAAGATGGCCCGTCCCGCCGTCTGATCGGCGATGGTGAAGAGCGATCCGCGCAGGTTCTCGCGCCGGATCGTGTCGACCTGCGCCGAGGGCGCGAAGCGCTTGTCGTCGAGCTCGGCGGAGACCGCCGAAGAGCCCGACAGGCCGGTGGTGTCGAGCGCGTAGAATGTCACCCGGTGGGCGTTGGCGAGCGCGGTGAGCTCCTCGAAGACCGAGGTCTGGTCGAACCGCGAGTAGTCGGCGTTGAGCTCGCGCACCCTCTCCGGGCACCACTCTCCCAGCATCTCGTACTCGGCCATGGCCGGCACCAGCTCCAGCCCGTCGCTCAGGTAGAGCACGTACTTGCGCCCCGGCACGCCGACCAGCGCGCGCGTCAGGCCGAGCAGGCCCGCCTGGGCGGTGCGGACCCGGTTGACCTCGCTGTTGGCATAGATCTCGATCAGGTTGAGCATCTCGGGCCAGGCCTCGACGCAGGGATCGAAGAAGCGCCCCCGCGTGCCGAGCGCCTTGGCCGAGTCGATGCCGCGCTTCTCGCCGCTGTCGGGTCCCTCTCCCCACCCCTTGGAGTTCTCCCAATTGCTCCAGATCGCCGACATGCCGTCGCGGGTCGAGCTCCGCTCGCGCGCGCTCTGCACGCCACTGGTCGGCATCTTGGCGACGCGGTCGAGGGCCGCGCGCACGGCCTCGGGATCGTCGGTGAACGGCGACACCAGCGTCAGGCCGGGGTTGAACGCGACCACCAGGAAGCGGGCGCGCCCGGCCAGCCCGTCGACGAACCCCTTCACGTCGTCCAGCACCCGGTTGCGATGCGCCTGGATGAGGGTCGAGTTGTCGAAGTAGAGGACCACGGCGGCCGGTGGCTCGGCCTGCCGGGCGGGCGCCGCGGGCGGCGCCTCCGGCGCCGTCTCGGCGACCCTTTTCGGGGCGGTCGGGCGAGCGCCGCCGATGGCCGAGAAGTTGGTCAGCTCGACCGGCTCGCCGTCCTCGATCAGCTCGAAATCGTCGCGCTCGAGCCCCAGCACCGGCCGGCCGGCGGAGTCGGTGACCACGACGTCGACGCTGACGACGTTGACCTCGACCTCCTCGGCGTAGGCCGGCGGGGCGGCGCTCTCCGCTGGCCGCTTGGGGGCCGCGTCCGACTGGGAAGCCGCGGCGGCGGCCACGAGCAGCGCCGGTAGAAAGAGCGGCGTGAGACGACTGGCGTTCATGGTGAGCCTCCTATGCGGCACTCGCTCCACTATTAGATTTGCCAGGGGCCGCCCCAGGGGACACCCTTTCGGGCGGGCCGGCTCAGGAAGCTGGCCCGCCCTGTCGCGAGCCCTCCATCTCCAGGCATTTACGGCCTTTCCGCATCGAACGCTGGTGAGAAGGTCAGGCTCGGCGGCGGCCGGCGCCGAGCCGCGACCGCCGCGCCAGGAGCGCGCCACCGAGCACCCCGACCGCGGTCGCGGCCACCAGGGCGAGGGCGTGGGTGTGGAGGACGTGACCGGGCGCCGACACCTCGCAGAAGGTGCGCCAGCCGGCGTCGACGATCGCGCCGGAGGCGGCGCCGAGCAGCGCTCCGACCAGATAGGGGCGCAGCGGGAAGGCGCGCCGGGCGAGGTAGAGCCCGAGCGCCAGGAGCGGCAGCGACAGCGCCACCGGCCAGGCGATGCACCAGGCGGTGTAGAAGGCCTCGCGGCCGGCGGGGACCAGGGTGGGGCTGCGCAGCCAGGTGAGCCAGCTGACGGCGCCGATCCACAGGCCGAGTCCCAGGAAGGCGACGAGCAGCTCGCCGCGCCCGAGGGCGCGGCCGGGCACCGACTCGCGCAGGGCGGCGACCAGGAGCGCCACACCGGCGGCGACCTGGAGCGCCGACAGGCCCCACAGCGCCGCGGCGCCGATCCGATCGGCGTCCAGGCGCAGGCCGAGGCCGAGGTGGATCCCGAGCAGCGTCGCGAGGGCGACCGGCAGCAGCAGGCGGGAGCGCCGCCACGGCGCCTCGAGAGGCACGACGGGCGACAGTTCGGCCGCGACGGCGTCCCGCAGGGCGCCCGGAATCTCGGCTCGCCTCACCGGTCCCGCTCCTCGTCCCGCTCGAGCTCCCGGCGCAGGTCGCCGACGCCGCGGCTGGCCTGGCGCTTGGCGGCGTCGGGGCGCACCCGCAGCAGGCGCCCGATCTCGCGGAAGGAGAACCCCCACAGGTGGTGCAGGAGGACCGAGGTCCGGCGCTTGCCGGTGGTCGCGGCGAGCGCCTGGCCGACCCGCCGGCGGGCGTCGATGCCGCTCTCGAGCGAGGGCGCCGCGGGGTCGGCCCGGTCGGTGGGGTCGTGCCGCTCCCGGGCCTGCTTGCGCAGGCGGGTGCGGCGGTCCATCAGGTAGACGTGGCGGGCGATCGCGAACGCCCACGGCTCGACCGGCCGCTCGGGCGAATAGGTGTGCCGCGAGCGGTGGAGCTGGAGAAACGACTCCTGAAGCAGATCCTCGACGTCGGCTCCGAGGTCGACGACCTGCCGCCTGAGCCAGGCGCGCAACCGTGGCGCCAGCCGCTCGTACAGCAGCTCGAATCCCTCGATCTCCCCGGCCTGGTACTGGATCATGAACCCTCGCAGCTCCTCGCCTCGCCCCGCGTCGTCCGATGCCGTCGGCGGCTCGGCCACGAGCCCTTCTCTTGATCTCTTTGCCGGACCGGCCATCTAGGGGTCATCGTAGCAACGGGCCGGCAGTCTCCTCTTGGGGTCGCTGAGTCGGGGCGCCGCGCTTTAGGCCCCGTCTGGGGTGCGCAGGCCCTTTCCGTACCACCAGCCGCCGGGGTCGGAGCGGCCTTCGCGTG
>JBFGLX010000207.1:0-6483 GCA_041575955.1 Thermoanaerobaculia bacterium | reverse complement strand
GGTGCTCGAGCAGCAGGGCGCCCGATCGCATCAAGGCCGTCGGGTTGGCCAGGTTGCGGCCGGCGATGTCGGGCGCTCTGCCGTGCACCGCCTCGAAGACCGCGAACTCGACGCCCAGGTTGGCGCCGGGCACCAGCCCGAGCCCGTCCACCTGGCCGGCGCAGAGGTCCGACAGGATCACGCCGTAGAGGTTCTCGAGCAGCAGCATGTCGTAGTCCCGGGGCCGGAGCACCAGCTGCATCGCCATGTTGTCGACGATCCGCTCGTCGGCCTCGATCGACGGATTCCGGGCTGCCACCTTGTGGAAGCACTCCAGGAACAGACCGTCAGAGAGCTTCATGATGTTGGCCTTGTGCACCGCGGTGATGCGCTGGCGTCCGCGCTCGGTGGCGTATCGAAAGGCGAACTCGGCGATGCGGGTGGAGGCCCGCTCGGTGATGATCTTCAGGCTCTCGACGACCCCGGGCACGACCTCGTGCTCGAGGCCGCTGTAGAGGCCCTCGGTGTTTTCCCGAACGACCACCAGGTCGATGTTCTCGAACCGCGCCGGCAGCTTGGGAACGGTCACCACCGGCCGCAGGTTGGCGAACAGGTCGAGCGACTTGCGCAGCTGGACGTTGACCGATCGGAACCCCTTGCCGACCGGCGTGGTCACCGGCCCCTTGAGGGCCACGCCGTGGGCGCGGATCGAGGCCAGGAGCTGCTCGGGCAGCGGATCCCCCGACTTCTCGAACGCCTCGACGCCGGCGAGCTGCTCGTCCCACTCGAGCTCGGCCCCGGAGGCTTCGAGGACGCGCACGGCAGCCCGGGCGACCTCGGGACCGATGCCGTCGCCCGGAATCAGGGTGACTTTCCTAGCCATGTCGTTCTTCTCCCAAGCGGGCGCGCTCGACCAGCCCGTCGCCGACGAAGATGTCGCCGAGCCGCCGGATGGCGGCGCCCTTGTCGAAATCGAAGCACAGATCGTCGTCGTCGAGCCGCTCCGCGATGCCCCGGTCCTGGTAGGTCAGGACCCAGCGGTCGCCGACCCGCACCAGCTCGCCCGGCGACTCCCAGGCGGCCTCGCCGTCGAGCTCCACCGCCTGCCACTCGAGCCGTTCGGGATCGGCGCCGGTGGCCTCGATCGCGGCCTTGATCAGGCTCAGGCGCGAGAAGCCCAGCCGGTCGCGCCGCCACTCGGCCACCGCACGGAGCGCTTCGGGGCCGGCGCCGGGGGCCGGCTCCAGCTGCGGCAGGCCAAAAGCGGCCGACGGCGGGCCGAGAGCGCCCGGCAGCCGGGAGAGCACGGTCGAAAACCGGTCCAGATGGGCCCGGAGCTCGGCGCCGCTCCACGACTGGAGGCGCTGCCGCGGCCGGATCTCGCTCTCCGGCCCGAAGATCTCGACGCGCACGTGGAAGCGGCGCGTCCCGAACGGCAGGTGCGTGACGCCGCGGGGCAGCGAGACCCCGGTGCTGGTCGCCCCCCACCTGCCCGACACCGACCACGTCCGCGGCCAGTCGGCCAAGAAGAACTCGCGAAACTCGAGCGCCGTCAGATCCTCGGGCCGCGCGACTTCGAGATACGGCCTGGCCGCCTCGACGCTGAACCAGAGAACGCGGATCTGGTCGCCGCCCGTCCACCGTCGCAGGCGACCGGGCTCGACCTCGCCGTCGGGCAGCTCGAGCCGCGAAGCGTGCGTGTAGTAGACCTTCTGCCCCTGCCAGCCCTCGGCTTCCAGCACGGCGTGCAGCTCGAAATCGCCGCCCGCATCGATCTCGACGGCGCCGACCCTGGCGATGCCGCTGCCCGCCGCCTCGATCGCCACCCAGGCGCGCCGAGGCGTCGGCTCGAGCTCTTCGCGCGCCCGGCCGAAGAGCATCACGCCCCCGACCACCGCCGCCAGCGTCGCGGCGATCCACCAGAACCTTCTGGTCTCGGGCTCCACGGCTCGGCCGCCTAAGGTCATCCACGGTCGCCGCGCAGCTCGGCGAGCTTGGCGACGACGTCGCGGAAGTTGGAATTGCTGCCGTAGATCTCGGTAAACGCCTTGCGCGCCGAGTCGCGGTCGCCGTTCGCCAGGTGCAAGTTGCCCATCTCGTAGAGCAGGCCGAGGTTCTCCTCCTCGGTGATGTAGGGCGAGTCGAGACCCTTGCGATACCACTTGATCGCCAGGTCCGGGAAGTCCTTCTCCTGGAAGCACTGGCCGAGCAGCGAGCAGCACTCGACCAGATAGCGCGGGTCCTTGGCGGCCAGCTGGAACTCGCCGATCGCCTCGTCCACCAGGCCCATCTCGCGATAGGCGACTCCGAGGCTGTAGTGGGTGTCGTAGGCCTCGGGCGACAGCACCTCCGCCATCCCCTTCTTGAAGCCCTCGACGATCTCCTCGACCGTCTGGCCTTCGAGATCCGGGGTGGCGATCAGGCGGTCCTCTTCGTCGCCGCCCAGCTCCTGCTGGAGCTCGGCGCCGAGATCGAAGAAGTCGGGCTCGGCCCCGTCGGGCTGCGCCGCCACGCCGGCTTCTTCCGGCGGCCGCTCCGGGCCCCGCTCCTCGGTCAGGGACCCAAGCCAGTCGGCCTCCTCCTGATCGGCGGTGTCGACCGCCGTCTCCGATCCCGATTCGGCAGCCGTGGCCGCGTCGGCGGCCGCCTCGGGCTCAATCCCGGCCTCCTCCGGAAGGTCCACGAACAGCTCCTCGGGAGCCTCCGGCACCGGCGCCGGGGGCGCCACGATCTTCGAGCCCTCGATGCGGAAGCCCCGCCGCGTCAGATCGCGCACGATCTCGCGCCAGCCACCGGCGTCGCCCGACTCCAGGGCCGCGGCCGCGGCCCGCGTGGCCAGCGCGACCACCTCCGAGTCCCGGCGCGCGTTCGCCTGGATGGCGATCAGCCGGCGATAGGCGCCCAGGTGGCCTGGCGACAGCTCCAGCACGCGCTCGAGCCGCTGGGCCGCTTTCGCCTCGAGCCCGTAGCCGGCCAGGGCGTCGGCCTCGAGCAGGAACTCGTCCACTTCGGACGCCTGCGCCGCGCCGGCCGGCTCGGGCGCCACCGGCTCGGGCGGCGGCGCCGCCTCGCGGTCGGCCCGCACCTTCTTCTCGAAAGCGTCGAGCTCGATCTCGAACTCGGCGGGCGCCGCCGGAAGCTCGGCCGCCTCCTCGGCCGCAGCCGCCTCCGGCTCCGGCGCGGGCTCGGGCGTCTTCTCGGGTGTCGCCGGCTCGGGTGCCGCCTCTGGCGCGGCTGCGAAGACGCTCGCCAGCAGCTCGCGCGCCTTGACCGCTCGAGGATTGCGCTCGATCGCGGCCGCCAGGAAGCGCTCCACGAGCTCCGGGCTCGCCTGCGGCTGCAGCTGCATGACGGTCTCGATCACGAACTCGAGGTCGTCCGACGCGATCTCGAGCACCCGCACCAGGACCTTGAGCGCCGCGTCGCCGTCGCCGCTCTCGAGCAGGGTCGTGGCCGCCTTCCGGTGCTCCACGACCGCGTCCTCGGTGCGGTCCGCGGCGGCCAGGTGCTCGGCCAGCCGCAACCGCACTTCAGGATCGGCCGGATCGAGCTCGACCAGCTTCTCGTAGACCGAGATCACCGCCGAGGAGTCCTCGCCGTCCTCGTAGTAGTCCGCCACCACCTGGTACTGGGCGCGCGCCTCGTTGGTCAACCCCTGATGCCGGTAGAGCTCGGCCAGGCTGCCGTAGACCGGCATCCGCGTCGGGTCGAGTCGCAGGATCTTCTTGTAGATCGCGATCGCCTTGACGAAGAAGCCCTCCTTGGTGAACCGCTCCGCCGCCTGCGTGAACAGGTCGATCGCCTCGTCGACGCGGTTCAGGCGCGCGTAGAGGTCGCCGACCCGATTCAGGGTCCGGGTGTCGTCGGGCGACTCTTTGAGCACCGCCTTGAGCTCGTCGATCGCCGACTCGAGCCGCCCGCGCTGGATCAGCTTCTCGGCTCGCTGCAGCTTGCGCTCGCGCCGGGTCGCCACGGCTAGCTAGCTCCTCTCGCCGGCGCTCGATCCGCCTCGACCCGCGGCAGCACCGAGCGGAAGGTGAGGCGGTGCGACGGGCACGGTCCGAAATCGGCTAGCGCCGCCAGATGCTCCGGCGCGGCGTAGCCCTTGTGGCGGGCGAAGCCGTAGTGGGGGTAGGTCCGGTCGAGCCGCTCCATCAGCGTGTCACGCTCGACCTTGGCCAGGATGGAAGCGCAGGCGATGGCGTAGCTCAGTGAATCACCGCGGACGATCGGCAGGCACGGGTAGGGCAGGCGCTCGAGCGCCACGGCGTCCACCAGGGCGACGTCGGGCGCCACGGCGAGTCCCCGGAGCGCCCGGACCATCGCCCGTTTGGACGCTTGCAGGATGTTGATCCGGTCGATGACCTCCGGCGCCACCGCCGCCACGCTCCACGCCACCGAGCTCTCGCGGATCCAGGTCGCGAGCCGCTGGCGCGCCTCCGGCGACAGGCGTTTGCTGTCGTCGACGCCGGGAATCGACCGGCGCGGGTCGACGACCACCGCCGCCGCCACCACCGGACCGGCCAGGCAGCCCCGGCCGACCTCGTCGACACCGGCCGGGCTGGAATATCCGACTTGACGCAGCTGCTCCTCCATACCGCGCATCAGGCGCAGCCGGTAGGCCTCGGCCAGCAGCTGTAGCACGTCTCTAGCTACGACTCAGTTCGCTTTTCGGGCGGACTTCGCCTGCAGACGGTCCTCACGACGCTCGTCGATGCGAGCCGCCTTGCCGCGCAGTCCTCTGAGGTAGTAGAGCTTGGCCCGCCTCACGCGGCCCCGGCGCACGACCTCGATCTGGTCGATGACCGGGCCGTGCAGCGGAAACACGCGCTCGACGCCGATTCCCCCCGACATCTTCCGCACGGTGAAGCTCTCCCGGGTGCCGCTGCCCCGGCGGGCGATCACGAGCCCCTGGAAGATCTGGATTCTCTCTTTGTCCCCTTCGACCACCCGCACGTGCACCTTGACGGTGTCGCCGGCGCGGAAGTCGGGGAGGTCGGAGCGCAGATAGCCTTGCTCTAGTTCCGAAAGCTGGTTCATGGGATGTCCTATATGCCTTCACGGGTGGCCGACGCCGCCCGCTTCTTTTCAGCGCGTCATGTTATCACGATCGGGGACGGGAGGTCCGCTTGCCGGGCGCCCGCGGCCGCTTCCGCGCTGCCGGGGCGTCGTCGCCGTCGGCGGCGAGCAGGTCCGGCCGGCGCGCGGCCGTCCGCTCGAGCGCCTGTCGGCGCCGCCAGCTCTCGATCGCCGCGTGATCGCCCGAGAGCAGGATCTCCGGCACCTCGAGGCCCTCCACGACCCGCGGCCGGGTGTACTGTGGGAAGTCGAGCCGCCCCTCGCGGAAGCTCTCGCGCCGCACCGATTCGGCCTGTCCGACCACTCCGGGCACCTGTCGCGACAGCGCCTCGATCAAGACCATCGCCGCGAGCTCGCCGCCCGAGAGCACGTAGTCGCCGATCGAGATCTCCTCGTCGACCACCAGCTCGCGGACGCGCTCGTCGACGCCCTCGTAGCGGCCGCAGAGCAGCACCAGCTCACCCTCCCGGGCGAGTGCCCGCACCCGCGAGTCGTCGAGACGGCGGCCCTGCGGCGACAGCAGGATCCGCCTGGGCCGCCGCCCAGCGCACACCTCGCGCACGGCGGCCAGCCAGGGGGGCGCGCTCATCACCATGCCGCCGCCGCCGCCGAACGGCTCGTCGTCGACCGTGCGATGGCGATCCGTCGCCCAGCCGCGCAGATCGTGAACGTCGATCTGGAGCAGCCCGCCGGCAATCGCCCGTCCGATCAGGCTGGTGTCGAGGAACGGCCCGAACAGCTCCGGGAAGATGGTGATTACGTCGACACGCATGTCTCGATCAACCCGTCCGGCAGCTCGAGCTCGATCCGCCGGCCGGCCACGTCGACCGAGCGGATGAACGACCTTACGAAAGGCACCAGGAGGGTGCGGGCGCCGTCGGAGACCTCCAGCAGGAGGCCGCCGCCGTCCTCGATCACTCCCCTGACGGCGCCGAGGCCACCGGCGTGCAGGTCGGCGCATTCGCAGCCGACGAGCTCGAAGTAGTAGAACGCCCCCTCGGGCGCCGACGGCGTCGAGTCGCGGCTCACCTCGAGCGTCCGGTTGCGCAGCGGCTCCACCGCATCGCGGCTGTCGAAGCCGACCAGGCTCATCAGCAGGCGCCGGCCGTGCGGCGCCGAGCGCGCCACCTCGACCGCTTGCCGGCGGCCGTCGGCCGAGACCAGCAGCAGCTCGGTGCCGGGGGCGAAGCGCCCCGGGACGTCGCTCAGCGGCTCGACGACCAGCCCACCGTGGACGCCGTGCGGGCGCAGCACCCTGCCCACCTCCACGTATTCGGGGAGGGGCGACTCGGCGATCTCTCCAGTCGGTTTCAGTCCAGGATCTCGAGCTCGTACTCGGTGTCGAGGCGGGTCTCCCGCGCCCCCAACACGCAGCGCAAGGCGCGAGCGGTGCGTCCCTGACGGCCGATGACCTTGCCGAGGTCC
>JBFGLX010000206.1:0-6502 GCA_041575955.1 Thermoanaerobaculia bacterium | reverse complement strand
TCTGAGGGGATCCGCCAGGTGGCCGCCGCCATCCAGATCCCGGGCGGCGCCGAGGCGGTCCAGCTCCGGGTCGCGGAGGACTACATCGCTCGCTTCGGCGAGCTGGCCAAGGCCTCCAACACCCTGATCCTGCCGGCCAACGTCGCCGACGTCGGCTCGATGATCGCGCTGGCGATGAAGGCCGTCAAACAGGGCCAGCCGAGCCCATAGGAAACCGAGATGACACGCCAAGAGCTCATCAGCCTGCTCGAGCGGGCCCGCTGGCACGACCTCACCCAGCCGCTCAGCGTCTTCACCCCGCCCTTCCCGGGGGAGATGCCGCTGCAAGTGCACTTCTTCAAGCGCCTGACCGGCTCTTGGGGCGGCGGCCAGGGCGCCAACGGCCAGCTGATCGAGTGGAGCAACAACACCGGCACCCACCTGGTCGGACCGCGGGCGTTCCACTCGGGCGCCCGGGCGCTCGCCGACATTCCCATCGGCGACACCTGCGGCGAGGGCGTGGTAGCCGACGTCTCGGCCGAGGTCTCGGACTACGGCTTCTACTCCCCGGAGATGATCACCGCCCGGGTCGAGGTGCGCGAGGGCGACATCCTGATCGTCTACACCGGCTACAGCCGGCACGCCTGGGATCGGCCCGACGTCAAGAACGCCGCCGCCCAGGGGGGAATCGAGAACAAGGAGTTCGGCTACTACGTGCGTCATCCGGGCCCGTCTCCCGATTTCTTCGAATGGGCCCTCGACCTGAAGCTCAAGCTGGTCGGGGTCGACTGCGGCTCGGCCGAGCACCCGATGAACACCAACATCCGCCGTCTGCACCCGGCCGAGTTCGCCAAGGCCGAAGCGCGGGCGCGCTCCCTGTTCGGCAAGGGCTGGGACGAGCTCTTCCCGCCCGCCGACTACTACGATCTCACCCATCGCCGGCTGCCGAAATCGGGCCTGCTGCTGGCCGAGGGCCTGGGTGGCGACCTCGAGCGGCTTCTCGATCGCCGCGCCTGGATCATGGTGCCGCCGCTGCCGTTCATGGAGGTCGAGTCGTCGTGGAGCCGGGTGGTGGCGCTCGAGGCGCCGGAAGGTACCGGCGAGCGCGAGTTCCTCGACGCCATGAACGAGGCCGAGCTGCTCGACATGACGCTGCCGTTCAGCGTTCAGACCCCGCAGTGGGCCAACTACGAGCCGCTGTCGATCAAGTACACCAAGCGGGTCGGCGGCCAGGACCTGGGCCTCGGACGCAACAACGCCCACTGCCGGGCGAGCTTCCATCTGGCGACCCACATGGACGGCGAGAAGCACTTCTGGGCCGCCGGCCGGACGATCGGCCAGGTGCCGCTCGACTACTGGCACGGCCCGGGAGTGATCGTCGACATCTCCGACGCGGTCAGCAACTCGAGCGTCTACACGCCGCAGATGATCGAGGACCGGGTCGACTTTCGCGACGGCGACATCCTGCTGATCAAGACCGGCTGGCACCGGTTCGGGTGGAACAGTCCCGACTCGGACGAGTTCCGCTACATGATCCAGCATCCGGGTCCGTCGCCCGAGTTCGCCGACTGGTGCGTCGAGCACCGCGTCAAGTGGCTGGGAATCGACTGCGTGGCGATGGAGCATCCGATGAACACCATCCAGCGCATCTTCCACCCCGGCACCTTCGCGGTCGCCAACGAAAAGCTCAAGCAGCAGTACGGCAAGGACTGGGACGAGGTCTACCCGCAGGAGAAGTACTACCAGGACATGCACTTGAACCTCTTTCCCAAGGGCATCGTGCACGCCGAGAACCTGGGCGGCGCCATCGCTACCGCCGAGAGCGGCCGCTACTACATCGCCGCGTTCATCCAGCGCGGGGTGGAGCTCGCCTCCTGCTGGGGCCGCTTCGTGGCCTTCCGCGAACGCTAGAGCGCAGCACCCACCCCACCCCGGAGCCGACTCCCGCCGGTCGCCGCTTGACGCTCGGCCCGTTCGGGCCTACAATTCTTGCGTGCTCGTGACCACCGCATCCGCCACTCTCCGGTCCGTCAGCTGCGCCTGTACTTGTCGTCAGCTCATCGTCCGGCTCCGGCGGGAGCGCTCGCGTTAGACCGAGCACATCGAACAAGACCCCACGAACCGCCGGGCTGGACCCGGCGGTTCTTGCGTTTGAGCGACCGCCGGACCGACCGGCGGTTTTTTTGTTTGGAGCGAACCGAAACCGATGACCACGAACGCCACCCACCAGCTGGACGAGATCGGCAGCGTGCGCCTGCCGGACGCCGTCCGGCGCGAGATCGAGCAGCGGGCCCAGGCCGCCTATCCCCACGAGGCGTGCGGGGTTCTGGTCGGCGAGCTCCTGCCGGGCTCGACCCACATCGAGCGGGCCGTGCCGGCGCGCAACGCGAACCGGGAGCGGCCGCGCGACCGCTACGAGCTCGACCCCGGCGACTACGTGGCCGCCGATCGGCTGGCGCGCGCGGCGGGGCTCGACATCGTCGGCTTCTGGCACTCCCATCCCGATCATCCGGCCCGGCCCTCGCGCACCGACCTGGAGGCCGCCTGGCCGGGCTACACCTATCTGATCGTCACCACCACGGCGTCGGGCGCCGACGGACTGCGCACCTGGCGCCTGGGCAAGAGCGGCTTCTACGAGCAGGCCATCCAAGAGGAGGATCCATCATGAGTCAGGTAACGGTCCGAATTCCGACGCCCCTGCGGGCGTTCAGCGGCCAGCAGAGCGAGGTCCAGGTCGAGGCCGGGAGCGTCGGCGAGGCGCTGCGCGCGGTCGTCGGGCTGCATCGCGACCTCGCCCCCTACATCTTCGCCGGCGACGGCGGGCTCCGCCGGTTCGTCAACGTCTACCTGGACGAGCGCGACGTCCACGACCTCGACGGACTCGAGTCCGCGACCGAGGCCGGAGACGTCGTCCACATCGTGCCGGCGGTCGCCGGCGGCCGGGCGGCCGGGAGGCTCTCGTGAGCGCCCACCGCCGGCGCCTCGACGAGCTGCGGCGCGCGATACCCGAGGCGACCGTGGAGGAGGCCTTCGCCGCCCAGCAGGCCGGCGCGGTGCTGCTCGACGTGCGCGAGCCGGACGAGATCGCGCTCGGCAGCCCGGCCGGCGCCGAGCGCATCGTGCGCGGCTTCCTCGAGCTGCAGATCGAGCAGCGCGTGCCGATCTACGACCGGCCGATCTACGTGATGTGCGCGGGTGGCGTGCGCTCGCTGTACGCGGCCGAGAGCCTGAGCCGGCTCGGCTACTCGGCGGTGACCTCGGTCATCGGCGGGTACACCGACTGGCAGCACGCCGGCCTGCCGGTGGAGACGTCGCGCGTGCTCTCCGGGCCCGAGCGCGAGCGCTACGGCCGCCACCTGGCGATCCCGGAGGTCGGCGAGGAGGGTCAGGTCAAGCTGCTCGAATCGCGGGTGCTGCTGGTCGGCGCCGGCGGCCTCGGCTCGCCCGCGGCGCTCTATCTGGCCGCCGCCGGCGTCGGCACCCTGGGCATCGTCGACGACGACGCGGTCGATCGCAGCAATCTGCAACGCCAGATCCTGCACACCGACGAGCGTGTCGGCACGCCCAAGGTCGAGTCGGCGCGGGCCACGCTGAGCGCCCTCAACCCGGCGGTGCGCGTCGTCTCGCACCCGGTGCGGCTGACCGCCGACAACGTCGAGGAGATCTTCGACGGCTACGACCTGGTGCTCGACGGCACCGACAACTTCCCCACCCGCTACCTGATCAACGACGCTTGCGTGAAGCTCGGCTTGCCCAACGTGCACGGCTCGATCTATCGCTTCGAAGGCCAGGTGAGCGTCTTCTGGCCGGGGGCGCCGGGCACCCCCGGACCCTGCTACCGCTGCCTCTTCCCGGAGCCGCCGCCACCGGAGCTGGCGCCTTCTTGCGCGGAGGCGGGAGTCCTGGGCGTCCTGCCGGGCGTCGTCGGCACGCTCGAGGCGATCGAAGCGGTCAAGCTGCTGCTCGGCATCGGCCGTTCCCTGGTCGGCCGGCTGCTGCTCTACGACGCCCTCGAGCAGAGGTTCACCGAGCTCGCCATCCGGCGCAAGCCCGACTGCCGCTACTGCGGCGAGGGCGCGGTCATCACGGAGTACGCGGACTATGAGCAGTTCTGCGCCTTCGGGGCTTGAGGTCGAGCGGGCGGCGGCGCGATCGCTCCTCGACGCGATCGGCAAGACCCCGCTGCTCGAGCTCGACCCGGGAGCCGGCGCCGCGAGCGGCGTCCGGCTGTTCGCCAAGCTCGAGGGGAGCAACCCGGGCGGCTCGATCAAGGACCGGCCGGTCGCCCGGATGCTCCTGGCCGGCCTGGCGGAGGGCCGCCTGCGCGGCGGCCGTAGGCTGCTCGACTCGTCGTCGGGCAACGCCGGCATCGCCTACGCCTGGCTCGGGGCGGCGCTCGGAGTGGGGGTGACGCTGGTGGTCCCCGGCAACGCCAGCCGCGAGCGCCTGGAGAGAATCTCCGCCCACGGCGCCGAGCTGATCCTGACCGATCCGGTCGAGGGCTATGACCACGCGGTGCTGACCGCGCGCCGGCTGGCCGCCGAGCGCCCCGATCGCTACTGGTACTGCGACCAGTACTCCAATCCGAACAACTGGCGGGCGCACTACGAGACCACCGGCGCCGAGATCCTCGAGCAGGTGGCCGCGGCCTGCGGCCGAGCGCCCGACCTGCTGGTGGCCGGCGTCGGCACCGGCGGCACGCTCACCGGCGTCGGCCGGCGGCTGCGCGAGGCCAACCCCGGCGTCGAGATCACGGCGGTGATCCCCGAGCTCTTCCCCGGAATCGAAGGCCTCAAGCCGCTCGGGCGGCCCGAAGACCTGGTCCCCGAGATCCTCGATCCGGGGCTGATCGACCACCGCCTGGAGGTGACCCTGGAGGACGCCGCCGCCGCCTGCAACGAGCTCGCCCGGGACGGCCTGTTCGTCGGCCCCTCGTCCGGCGCCTACGTCTGGGCGGCGCGCGAGGCCTCGGCCCGAAGGCCGGATGGCGTGATCGTCACCCTGCTCAGCGACTCGGGCGACCGCTACGGCTCGACCGGGTTGTGGAGTAGGGCCTCGAATCCACGGTCGACGGGGGCGTCGACCGCTACAACCGGGGACCGCCCGTTGTAGCGGTCGAGCTCGTCTCGACCGTGCCCCCCCGCGCTCGTCGCACCCGCGGGAGCGAGGAGCCGAGGCGCCCTCCCGTACGCCGCAGCACGCAACCCGATGGAGGGGTTGAAAGGGGAGGGCCCTCCCCTTTCTCCAGAGCTTAGCTGAACTTCTTCAACAGCTTCAGGATCCCCTGGTCCCAGCCGATGCGGTGGGTGATGCCGGAGCCGGTCGGGATCTTGTCCTTGTTGGCCAGGTACCAGTCGTAGGCGTGGATCAGCGCTTCGGCGTTGGAGAACTTCGGCTGCCAGCCGAGCTGCGTCTTGGCGCGCTCGATCGAAACGAAGCTGTCCTTGTCGGCGGTGCCGTAGACCCACTTGTAGAGCGGGCTCAACTTGAGCTTCTCGGCCACCGCCAGGAACGGCTTCACCAGCCAGGCCGGGGTGCCGATCACCCGGGCGCCGTTGCCGGCGTGGCGGCAGAGCGCGCCCAGATCCTCGCGCACGGTGCCGAAGCGCTCGGCGCCGACGTTGAAGGTGCTGTTGGCCGCCTCCGGCGGCACGGTCAGCCCGAGCACCGCGGCGTCGACCAGGTCGAGCACCTCGAGCAGCTGGTAGCGATTGTGGCCGTTGCCGATCGCCGGGATCCGCTTGCCGTCCTCCACCCAATCGTAGAGGATCTGGAAGACTCCCAGACGGCCGGTGCCGATGAAGGTCTTGGGCCTCAGGATGCACACAGTGAGGCCGCCGTTCTCCGGCCGCCTGAACTCTTCGCACAGCCGCTCGGCCTCGATCTTGGTCTCGCCGTAGGCGCCGACTCCGACCAGCGGGTCGCTCTCTTCGATCGGGTGCTTCTTCGGCACTCCGTAGACCGCGGTGCTCGAGATGTGAACCACCCGCCCGATGCCGAGCTCCCGGCACGCCTCGAGCACGTTGCGGGTACCGCCGACGTTGGTCGAGACGATCTGCTCCCTCGGATAGAGAGGCAGCGCCGCCGCGCCGTGCACCACGGCGTCGGCGCCGTCCAGGGCCGCGCGCAAGGCGTCGGCGTCGCGGACGTCCACCTTGCGAAAGTCGGCCGGCGTCTCGAGGTCGTCGGCGGGCGGCTCCTCGATGTCGAGCAGCCGCACGCTCCAGCCGTCGCGCCCGTGGAGCTCCCGGGCCAGGTGATATCCGAAAAAGCCGGCGCCGCCGGTTACCGCGAGTCTCATGTCAGGTGTTCTCCGTGGCCCCGGGGATGGGCCGGAAGTCTCGGAAAAGAGCGCCGGAGAGCGCCCCCGTGATTCGTAGGCTCGACAATAGCACCCCGCGGCCGCGAGTGACAGGATGCTCTCGGCCCGGGAGAGGTCGGTTTGGCCCGCCGGGTCCGGCTGGCCCGCTACGTCCGCCTGCGAGAGGGTTCAGGGCCGGGGGGCGGGGGGGGGCAGCGCGCT
>JBFGLX010000205.1:0-6503 GCA_041575955.1 Thermoanaerobaculia bacterium | reverse complement strand
TCGGACGCCGCCTGGTTGAACTCGATCGCGTTGCCCTTCGACTTGTGCATCTCCTCGCCGTGCTGGTCCTTCATCAGCTTGTAGCCGAACATCAGCTTGAACGGCGGCCGGTTCTCCATCACCGTGCTCATCGCCAGGATCGAGTAGAACCAGTTGCGGAACTGCCCCGGAAAGCTCTCCGAGATCCAGTCGGCCGGGAACCACTTCTCCCAGTACTCGCGGTCGCTGTTGTAGGCCAGCGTCGAGTAGGGCACGATGCCGGCGTCGAGCCACGGGTTGCCGACGTCGGGGATGCGCTCGACCGGCTCGCCGCACGCCGAGCAGGCGATCTTGACCGCGTCGATCCAGGGCCGGTGCGGGGTGTGGCCGTCGAACTCGCTCCAGCCCTCGATCGCCCGCTCGCGCAGCTCCGCGCGGCTGCCGACGACGTCGAAGTGGCCGCAGTCGCACTTGTAGATCGGCAGCGCCAGCCCCCAGTAGCGCTTCTTCGAGATCATCCAGTCGTGCATGTTGTTGAGCCACTCGATCTCGAGCTGGCGGCCGACCGGCGGGATCCAGTCGGTCTGCTCGGTGACCGCGATGATCTCGTGCCGCAGCTCGTCCATCGAGATGTACCACTCGTCCACCAGCCGGAACAGCAGCGGCGTCTTGCAGCGCCAGCAGATCGGGTAGTTGTGGGTGTAGTCCTCGGCCCGGTAGAGGATGCCCCTCTGCTCGAGCGCCGCGATGATCTCGGGGGCGACGTCGGAGGCGTGCTTGCCGGCGAAGGGGCCGAAGGCTTCGCCCATGATGCCGCCTTCGTCGATCGGCCCGATCACCGCCAGCCCGAACTCGCGCCCGAGGTCGTAGTCCTCCTTGCCGCAGCCCGGGGCGATGTGGACGATGCCGGTGCCCTCCTCCGCGGAGACCTCCTTCCACGGGATCACCCGATGCTCGACGCCCCGCTGCGCCTCGAGCTCGTCGAACGGGCCGTCGTAGGCGAGATCGACCAGCTCGCGGCCCGGCAGCTCGGCCAGGACCTCGACCTCGCCGAGCCCCCTGGTGACCTCTTCGAGCCGCTCCTTGACCACGTAGTAGACCGCACCGTCCTGGCGGAGCTTCAGGTAGATCATGTCCGGGTGGACCGCGGCCGCGACGTTGGAGGTCAGGGTCCATGGCGTGGTCGTCCAGATCAGCAGGTACTCGCCCTCCTTCCCGTGGATGGGAAGCCGCACCGTAGGCGACATATGGGTGAGCGCCGGCCGCTCCTCGCTCGAGATCTCGTGCTGCGAGATGCCGGTGCCGCAGCGCGGGCACCAGGGCATGGCGTCGTCGCCGTGGTAGAGGAAGCCGCGCTCGTGGCACTTCTTGAGGAAGCTCCAGATCGTGTAGTTGTTCTCGTCCGACATCGTGTAGTACGAGTCGTCCCAGTCCATCCAGTAGCCCAGCCGGATCGACTGGTCGGTCTGGATCGCGGCGAACTTGAGCACCCGCTCCTTGCACTTCTCGACGAACTTGTCGATGCCGTAGGTCTCGATGTCGCGCTTGGATTCGAAGCCGAGCTCCTTTTCGACCTCGACCTCCACCCACAGCCCCTGGCAGTCGAAACCGTTCTGGTAGCGCAGCTCGTGCCCGGTCATCGCGAAGTAGCGCTGGAAGAGGTCCTTGTAGGTCCGCCCCCAGGCGTGGTGGACGCCCATCGGGTTGTTGGCGGTGATCGGCCCGTCGAGAAACGACCAGCGCGGCCCGCCGCGGTTCTTCTCGCGCAGCTTCTCGAAGCACCTCTCGCGCTCCCAGAAGGCGAGGATCTTCTGCTCGAGGGACGGGAAATCGACGGTAGACAACTGGTAGCTCCTGGGGACGCCGGCTCGCTTGCCCGGCCGGGTAGTCTAGCCTGACCCGCTCACCAACCCTCGCCCAAGACGCCGGGAATGCCTGAATCCGCTCCGTTTCGCTCCGTTCGGGCTCCTCGATCCCCGGGGCTGGCCGCTGACTGGAAAGCCGTCTGAACCGCGATCAGAGGGTCTTGTCGCGGCTGGCGATCTTCTGCTCGATCATCTCGATGAAGTCGGCGACCGGCAGGCCGTTCAGCCGCGACCCGTCCCGCTTGCGCAGCGAGACCGTGCCGTTGGCGACCTCCTGCTGCCCGACGATGACCATGTAGGGCACCTTGGCGAGCTGGGCATCGCGGATCTTCGCCTGCATGCGGTCGGCGCCGAGATCCACCGTCACCCGGAAGCGGCGCTCCCGAAGCTGGGCCTCGAGCCGCTTGCAGTGCTCGTTCTGGCTGTCGGTGATCGGGATCACCCGCACCTGGGTAGGCGCCAGCCAGAGCGGGAAGGCGCCGGCGTAGTGCTCGAGGAGAAAGCCGATCATACGCTCGTGCGTACCGAGCGGCGCCCGGTGGATGCAGAGCGGCGTCCGCTTGTCGCTGTGGGCGTCGATGTAGTACAGCTCGAAGCGCGCCGGCTGCGCGAAGTCGACCTGATTGGTGGCCAGCGTGAACTCGCGGCCGATGGCGCTGGTGATCTGGACGTCGATCTTGGGGCCGTAGAACGCCGCCTCGTCGGCGACCTCGTCGTAGGGCACCTGGCCGTTGTCCATCGCCCGCCGCACCAGCTCCTCGGTCTTGAGCCAGAGCGCTCCTTCGTCCACGTACTTCTTGCCCAGGCCGCCCGGATGATGCGTGCTCAGGCGCATCGAGTAGCTGTCGATGTCGAACAGGTCGAAGTAGAAGCGGTACATCTGCACCACGTTCATGAACTCCTCTTCGAACTGCTCCTCGGTGCAGTAGATGTGGGCATCGTTCATCTGCATCGAGCGCACGCGCATGAGGCCGAACAGCTCGCCGCTCTTCTCGTAGCGGTAGCACGTTCCGTACTCGGCCAGCCGCAGGGGCAGCTCGTGGTGGCTGCGCGGGCGGCTGGCGAAGATCTTGTGATGGAACGGGCAGTTCATCGGCTTGATGTAGTAGCGCAAGCCCTCGAGCTCCATCGCCGGGTACATGCTCGACTCGTAGTACGGCAGATGGCCGCTGCGCTGGAACAGCCCTTCCTTCGTCAGGTGCGGCGTGCGCACCGTCTGGTAGCCGCGATCGAACTCGACCTCGCGCGCCAGCTTCTCGAGCTCCTCGATCACCGCCGTGCCCTGGGGCTCCCAGAGCGGCAGCCCGGGGCCGACCTCCTCGTCGATGAAGAAGATCCCCAGCTCCTTGCCCAGCTTGCGATGGTCGCGCTTGGCGGCCTCCTCCAGGTTGTGCAGGTGCCGCTCGAGCTCCTTGCGGCTGCGCCACGCGGTGCCGTAGATGCGCTGCAGCATCGGCCGCGATTCGTCGCCGCGCCAGTAGGCGCCGGCAACGTGGAGCAGCTTGAAGGCGTCCGCCGGGATCCGGCCGGTCCGCTCGACGTGCGGGCCGCGGCAGAGATCCTCGAAGCTGGCCTGGCGGTAGGTGCTCAGCTTGGCGGACCCCTCCGCCGCCTGTCCGTTCTCGTCGAGATCGCCCTCCAGAATCGCCTCGATCAGCTCCAGCTTGTAGCCCTGATCGCCGAACAGCGCGCGCGCCTCGTCGGCCGAGATCTCGCGGCGCTCGAAGGGATGGTCTTCGGCAACGATCTGGCGCATCCGCTTCTCGATCGCCTCCAGGTCGCCGGCCGAGAACGTCGCCGGGCGCCCCTCGCTATCGGCGCCCAGATCGAAGTCGTAGTAGAAGCCGGTGGCGATCGGCGGGCCGATGCCGAGCCGCGCCTCGGGGTACGACTCGAGCACGGCCTGCGCCATCACGTGCGCCAGGCTGTGCCGGATCTTGAACAGCTCGTCGTCTTTGCCCTTGTCCATCGCCGCCATTCTATCCGCGTCCGAGCTTCGGGACGCTCATCGAGCACGACCTGGGTCGGCTACACTCCCTCCGCGCCCGAGCGCGCCCGACAAGGAGGAGTCGATGATCGTTCGAGACCATTTCCCCGCCGATCTCTACGCCGGCAAGACCGTCTACGTCACCGGCGGCGGCAGCGGCATCAACCTGGGCGTGGCCAGGAGCTTCGCCGCCCTCGGCGCCGACGTCGGGATCTGCGGCCGCACCGCCTCGCGGCTCGAGAGCGCCCGCGAAGAGCTCGAGGCGCTGGGCGCGCGCGTGACCACCGCGGTCGCCGACGTGCGCGACTACGACGCCCTGGCCGCGGCGTTCGAGGCGACGCGGGACAAGCTGGGACCCATCGACGTCCTGGTGTGCGGGGCGGCGGGCAACTTCCTGGCGCCCGCCGAGCAGATGACCCCCAACGGCTTCAAGGCGGTGGTCGACATCGACCTGCTCGGCTCGTTCAACGCCTCGCGGGCGGCGTTCGAGCAGCTGCGCGAGACCCGCGGCTGCCTGCTCTTCATCTCGGCCGGCCAGGCCACGGTGCCGCACGTCGCACAGGCCCACTGCGGCGCCGCCAAGGCGGGCATCGACAACCTGATGCGCAACCTGGCCCTCGAGTGGGGCCGCTACGGGATCCGGTCCAACGGCATCGTGCCGGGCCCGATCGAGGGCACCGAGGGGATGAAGCGCCTCGGCCCGAGCGACCCGGCGACGCGCGCCGAGCTCGCCTCGGCGATCCCGCTCGGGCGCTACGGCACCGTGGAGGACATCGGGCAGGCGGCGGTTTTCCTGGCCTCGCCGCTGGCGTCGTACGTCACCGGCGCGCTGCTGACGGTCGACGGTGGCACCTACCTACCGGGCTCGGGGCTGCTCGCGCATCGGGTCCGGAAGGCGATGGCGTCGGCCGGCGCGAAGGACGACTGACGGCCAGGTCCTCAGCGGAGGTCCCTGGCTACCCGAAAGCCGATGCCACTGCCGCGCGTACCCGCGATGAAGCCGAACCGGTGGGCGGAACGGACGTTCCGCGGCAGGTTGGCCCAGGACCCACCGCGCACGGTGCGGACCGAGCAATCGCCGTCGAGGCGGGGAGATCCGTCCGAGGGCGCGCCCCGGTAGTTGTCGGCCCGGCCCGCGCCGCGTACTCCCACTCCGCCTCGCTGGGCAGCCGATAGGTCTTACCGCTCTCGCCGGAGAGCCACTCCAGGAACCGCTGCGCGTCGCTCCAGCTAACGCAGACCGCCGGGTGGGCGCCGGTCTGATCGAAGCCAGGATTGCGCCAGCTCCTGGAAACGTCGTCGCTCCACTGTCCGTCGAAGATCCGGCACATCCGGGGCTCGAGCCCGGCGGCGGCGAACTCGTCTCTCGTGACCTCGAGCTTCCCGAGCGCAAAGGAGTCGACCGTCACCTCGTACTGCGGCCCCTCGGTCTCTTCGCGTCCGCTCTCGCCGGGCGGAGAGCCCATGGTGAAGCTCCCGGCCGGGATCACGACCAACTGAGGACAGGTCGGGCAGTCTCGGAGAAGGTTGCCCGCCCTCGGTTGGGCCGGCACGGCGGGCGTCGGGGTGAGCTGCTAGGGTGGGCGCATGAGGCTCCCACTGGTCCTGGCCGCCTGCCTGGCGACGGCCGCCACGGCGGCGATCGCCAAGGGTCCGAAGATCAGCCACCAGGAGCATCCCGAAGCCTCGCCGATCCTCGCCCGGTACGATTTCGAGGAGTCCACCCCCTCGGGCCCCGACACCTTCTGGGTGCGCGAGTCCGGCGACGGCGAGGTGGCCTTGAGCAAGGCGTTCCGGGTGAGCGGCGAGCGGTCGCTGCATATCTCCGAGGTCCCCGGCAATCGTGACTTCGCGGAGTTCCTGGCCTACTTTCGCGACACTCGCGACGGCGCCGTCTTCATCCAGTTCTATCTGCTGCTGGCCGACCCCGGGCAGCGCTTCAACTTCGGGCTCGCGGGCGAGAAGTGGTTCCTCTCCACCGAGGTCCACGGCCAGGCGATCTGGCTGCAGACCGCCGACGGCTTTTTCCGTCATCGCACCGCATCGGGCTGGCGGGAGCTGTTCGCGCCGACCCCGTTCGCCTGGTACTTCGTCGACGTCGTCTACCACGTCGACCTGGGGACGTACGACCTGGCGATCTACGAGGAGCGGTCGCGGGAGGCGGTGGTCGACCTGCGTAAGGTGCCGAGCATGAACGGCCACCCGGGCTCGTCGGTCAGGTTCTTCTCCTTGATCGGCGATCTCGAGGACGCCGGCCGCTTCGACTTCTTCGTCGACGACCTGACCATCGCCACCGATCCCGCCGTGCTCCAGGAGCCGTTCGTGGCTCCCGGGCGGCGGCGCTACTTCGTCGACTCGCTCGCCGTCGGCCGGCAGGAGCCGCGCTCCGACTGGCAGCGCGAGGTGCTCTTCCGCTGGGCGCGAGAGACCCTCGAAGACCCCGAATGGAGCCCGAGCCCTGGGGCGCTCGACCGGCTGGAGAAAGCCGGCGACCAGGCCTTCCGGACCGGCGAGCTCGAGCTCTCCCGGCGGATCTACGAGCGCCTGCGGACGGAGCCCGTCCGGACCGGCCGCGTCCTCTTGAAGCTCGCCGACGTCCTCTATCTCGAGGGCGACTTCGAAGGCGAGCGCAGCTTGCGCGAGAGCATCTACGGCCGCCTCGAGCCCGAGGA
>JBFGLX010000204.1:0-6550 GCA_041575955.1 Thermoanaerobaculia bacterium | reverse complement strand
GGCTGCCGCCCGAGTCTCCTGACAGCGACTTGATGTAGTCGATCAGGAGCAGCAGCTCCTCGTCGTCCACCTGCCCCTGAAAGGTCGGCATCAGTGCCTGGTAGCCCTTGACGATGCGCGCGCGCGGCTCGAGGATCGACTCGCGCAGGTAGTTCTCGTCGGCGATCGCCCGGCTGCCGTCCTGAAACTCCCTCTCCTTGCCGAACACGCCCGCGAGCGCCGGGCCGAGCGCCCCGGAAGCGAGCTTGTGGCAGGTGTTGCAGGTCTTCTCGCTGAACAGCTGCTCGCCGGAGACGGCGAGCGCCGTCTGCGGCAGGCCGCCGCCGAGCCACGCCTCGTAGGCCGCCGGCTCCATGGCGATCACCTTGCCGCCCATCAGCGAGTGCTCGACGCCGCAATACTCGTTGCAGAACAGCCGGTAGGTCCCGGCCCGGTCGACCTCGAACCAGAGCTGGGTGTAGCGGCCCGGAAGAACGTCCATCTTGACCCGGAACTCGGGCACCCAGAAGGAGTGGATGACGTCCTCCGAAGTCATGATCAGCTTGATCGGCACCCCCACCGGCACGTGCAGCTCGTTGATCTCGCGGTTGCCCTGCGGGTGCTGGAACTTCCACATCCACTGCTTGCCGGTGACGTAGTACTCGATGGCGTCGGCGGGCGGCCGCCGCGCCTCGAAGAAGACCCGCGTACCCCAGACGAACATGAACAGCAGGATGCCGAGCGGGATGATCGACCAGACCAGCTCGAGCCAGGCGGGCGCCTGCTCGCGGTGGCCGATCTCGCTCGCGTGGCGGCGGCGGTAGCGCACCGCGAACCAGGTGATCAGGACCGCGATCAGGAGCGAGAAGATCGCGGAGATGCCGAGGCCGAAGAAATAGATGGCGTCGACCTGGCGCGCGATCTCGGTGGCGCGCTCGGGGAAGAGCGGAAACTGCTCCGGCCAGATGTTCATGCGCGCGCTCCCGCGGCACGCCGGCGCCGCTCGCGGCGCAGGCTCAGGTAGACGAAGCCGCCCATCACCGCGAGCGTCAACAGGCCGCCGGCGCGGATCAGGTTCATCGTCGCGGCGGTGTAGCGGCCGGAGGTCGGGTCGTACTTGAAGCAGTAGAGGAGCACCTTGTCGACCACGCCGCCGATCTGCCGGTCGCCGGCCTCCACCAGCGACAGCCGCAGGTCGCGGGGCGGATACTCGACGCCGGGGAAGTAGCGCGACACGAGCCCGTCGGGCGTCAGGACGACCACCGTCGAGGCGTGGGCGAACTCGCCGGTCTCGTCGTCGAAGCGGTAGCTGAAGCCGATGGCGTCCATGAGGGCGCCCACGGCCTGGTCGTCGCCGGTGAGGAAGTGCAGGCCGCCCGCCGCCGCCGGCCGGCCGTAGCGCTCGATCGTGCGCGCCCGCTGCCGGCTCGCCTGCGCCGGGGTCTCGCGCGCATCGAAGCTCACCGCCAGCACGTTGAAATCGGTCCCCGGCTCGAGCGTGACGGCTTTGAGACTCTTCGTCAGGCCTTCGAGCACCATCGAGCAGAGCATCGGGCAGTCGTAGTAGACGGGCGCCAGGATCACCGGCCGGGCGCCGAAGTAGTCCCCGAGACGCACCGTGGAGCCGTCGTGGGCGGTGAGCTCGAGGCCGAGCGGCAGCCGCCCGCCGACCTTCTGCTCGAGGCCGACCTGGTCGAGCTCCCGCGGCAGGCCGCCCTGGCCGAGGGCCGGGACCGCAAGAAGGACCGCGAGCACGTAGTAGGGGAGGGCCTTGCGCCCTCCTGCCGTCGGGAGCGCCATGCGCTTGCGGTCGTGCGGGAGGGGGCGAGCCCCTACCCGGCGGCAGAAGGCCGTCAGGCTCATGGCTGCCCCTCCGGCGTCTCGCTGGTCAGTCTCCCCTCGGCCATCATCGCCATCGCGCGCTCGATCGGGACGCGGGCGAGGCCGGCGGCCTCGTCGACCCAACCGTAGCTGCTGAGCACTTCGTCCTCCTGGCGCCGCAGGATGCGCAGGTCCGCCTCCGGGCTGGTCTGCAGCCGCGGCTCGGGCGGTAGCCCCTGGACGCGCGCCTCCGGCAGCACCGGTGGCGGCGGATCGGCCGAGATCAGCGAGGCGCGCAGGCCGACCGACAGCCACCACATCAGCAGGGCGGAGAACAGCACGATGAGCGCCAGGGCGGCGCCGGTGTAGACGATGCCCTTGACGCTGATCTCGCGATCGAGACCCGCTTCGTAGTGCCGGTCGTGGCCGTCAGTCACCGGGCAGGGCCTCCTGGAGATCGGCGGCGTTGACCGGCAGCAGAGGGTGCCGGCCGAGCAGGTTGAGCACCGTCGCCAGCCACAGGCCGCCGAGGCCGGCCAGCGTGGTGAGATCGAGCCAGTGCAGGCTGAAGCCGTCGTGGTGGAACGCCGGTCCGACCTGCCAGTAGAGATCGACCCAGCGCATCACCAGCAGCAGCCCGGCGACCACGGCCAGCCGCTTGGCGTCCCGCTTCAGGTCGCGCGACAGCAGGAGCAGGAAGGGCAGTGCGAAGTGGAGGAAGGCGAGCAGGACGCCGACCACCTTCCAGCCACCCTGGACCCGTTCCAGGTACCAGGTGACCTCCTCCGCCAGGTTGCCCGACCAGATGATCAGCAGCTGCGAGACCGCGAAGTAGGCCCAGAGCATGACGAACGCGAACAGCAGCTTGCCGTAGTCGTGGAAGTGCCGTTGGCTGAACGCCCCCGACATCGGCTCGCGCCGGGCCAGCCAGAGGGCCGCCAGGATGACGAACGCGAACGCCGAGACGGCGTGGCCGCCCAGGAAGTAGACCCCGAACAGGCTCGAGTACCAGAGCGGGTCGAGCGACATGATCCAGTCGACCGCCGCCAACGTCACGACCAGCACGTAGATGCCCAGCGTGGGGCCGGCGAGGCCGCGCATCTTGCGGTAGAGCGCGGCGTCGGCGGTGCGGTCCTGCTCGAGCGACCAGCGGCAGATCAGCCAGCCGAGCCCGCCGAGGATCACGAAGTAGCCGAGGGCGCGGAGGGCGAAGAACGCCGGCCGGAGGTAGCCGGTCTGCTGCTGCAGGTACTTGCCGGCGGCCATCGCTTCCGGTTCGGCCCAGGGGTAGATGTGCTCGAGCCCGAGCAGGATCGGAAGCATCAGCAGTCCGAGCAGCGGAATGGTCTTGGCGGCCGCCTCGAGCAGGCGGCGGATCATCAGGCCCCAGGCGCCGCCCGAGAGGTGGTGCAGCGCCATGACCGCGAGGCAGCCGAACGCCACTCCCGTCCAGAGCAGCCACGAGACCAGGTACGACTGCAGGAACTGGGCGCGGTCGAGCAGGGCGCCCACGAGCGAGAGCGCCGCGCCGGCGCCGCCCACCATCCAAAGCCGGCGCTCGAGCCGTCCGAGCTCCGCGGGCGCGTCCCATCTCGAGGCCTCGCTCACGAATGCCCTCCGGCCTGGCGCTCGGTGGCGGTCCCGCTGGCGTCTCCGGCCGCGGGCGGCGGCTCGGCCAGGCGGCCTCGCTCGTCCTCGGTCAGCAGCTCGGCCGGCACCCGCCGGCTCAGCTGCAGCGTGCGGACGTAGGCCGCCACCGCCCAGCGGTCGGCCGGCGCGAGCTGCGGCGCGTAGCTCGACATCTGGCCGAAGCCGTTGGTGATGACGTTGACGAAGTAGCCGGGCAGCGCTTCGATCAGGCGCTGGTCGTGGAACGAGCTGGGCTGCTTGAAGCCCCGCCGGACGATCATGCCGCGGCCGTTGCCGAGCCGGTCGTGGCACGGGGCGCAGAAGGCGTCGTAGCGGGTGCGGCCGCGCTCGAGCAGCTCCAGGTCGACCGCCATCGGGAAGTCGGCGACGAACGCGCCGGCCTCGTCGATGCCGGTCTCGAACCCGGCGTCCTCGCCGAGGTGCCCGCGCGCCACCGTGCCCTCGACCAGGGGCCGCGAGGCGGCGCCGTCGGCGAAGAACGCGCTCGCCTCGAGCGGCTCGTACCTCGGCTGGTCGTGCATGTCCTGTCTACATGAGAGAGACAGTGCGATCGCGATGAGGAAGCCGAACCGGAGTACGACGCTGGCGGGTCGTGCCGCTACCCGGGGAGAGTCGGTGACCCGACGGGCGTCAGTTCTCGACTTCATACACCCCCACCGGGCCGAGCCCTTGCAGAAACGCCTCGGTCGCCTGGCGGTCGAAGCGTGGATCGGCGGTCTCGATGCACAGGAAGTAGCGATCGCGCGACGCGAGCGCGAAGCGCGGGGTGTTGAACACCGGGTGGTAGGGCCTGGGCAGGCCGTTGAGCGCGAGCATGCCCAGTACGGCGGCCAGCGACGCCAGCAGGATCGTGGACTCGAAGGTCACCGGGATGAAGGCGATCCAGCTGTTGAGCGGCCGCCCGCCGACGTTGAGCGGGTACTCGATCACCGACACCCAGTACTGGAGGCCGAAGCCGCCGAGCGCCCCGAGGATGCCGCCGATCAGCACCAGCAGCGGCAGCTTCGAGCTGTGGTGCCCGAGCGCCTCCGAGACCGCCTCGATCGGGTAGGGGGTGAAGGCGTCGAGCTTCCGGTAGCCGCTCGCTCGCGCCCGCTCGGCGGCGTCGATCAGCCGGTCGGAGTTGTCGAACTCCGCCATCAGGCCATAGAGGCCGACCTTGCGGGCGTAGGCCATCAGCTCCCCGCCTCGTCTTTCGGCAGGATCGTGCGCATCTCGAAGATCGAGATCATCGGCAGGAAGCGCAGGAAGAGGAAGAGCAGCGCCAGGAAGAGGCCGATCGAGCCGATGAAGGTCGCCCAGTCCCAGAAGGTCCCCGTGAACATCCCCCACGACGACGGCAGGAAGTCGCGATGGAGGCTCGTGACCACGATCACGAAGCGCTCCAGCCACATGCCGACGTTGACGAACATGGCGACGATGAAGGCCAGCACCGGGCTGGTGCGCACCTTGCGGAACCAGAGCAGCTGCACCACCAGGACGTTGCACAGGATCAGCGCCCACCAGTGGTAGCGGTAGGGCCCGGTGATCCGGTTGAGGATCATGAACTGCTCGTAGTGATGGCCGCTGTACCAGGCCATGAAGATCTCGATCAGGTAGCCGTAGGCGACGATCAGTCCGGTCGCCAGCATCACCTTGCACATGTTCTGGATGTGCCGGATGGTGATGAAGTCCTGCAGGTTGAAGACCGCGCGCAGCGGGATGGCCAGGGTCAGGACCATGGCGAAGCCGGCGAAGATCGCGCCGGCCACGAAGTAGGGCGGGAAGATCGTCGCGTGCCAGCCCGGCACCTGGCCGACGGCGAAGTCGAAGCTGACCACCGTGTGCACCGAGACCACCAGCGGCGTCGCCAGGCCGGCGAGCAGCAGATAGGCGGTCTCGTAGTTGTGCCAGTGGGCGGCCGAGCCGCGCCAGCCCATCGCCAGGATGCCGTAGATCTTCTGCTTCACGATCGAGCGCGACCTGTCGCGCAGGGTCGCGAGATCGGGGATCAGCCCGACGTACCAGAAGAGCAGCGACACCATGGCGTAGGTCGAGACCGCGAACACGTCCCAGACCAGGGGGCTGCGGAACTGCGGCCACATCCCCATCGTGTTGGGGTAGGGGAGCAGCCAGTAGGCGAGCCACGGCCGGCCGACGTGGATCAGCGGGTAGAGCCCGGCGCAGGCGACCGCGAACAGGGTCATCGCCTCGGCGAAGCGGTTGATCGAGGTGCGCCACTCCTGGCGCAGCAGCAGCAGGATGGCCGAGATCAGGGTGCCGGCGTGGCCGATGCCGATCCACCAGACGAAGTTGATGATCGCGAAGCCCCAGCCGACCGGGTTGTTGATGCCCCAGATGCCGGTGCCGCGGACGACCAGCTCGGTCAGGGCCCGGAGTAGCAGCAGGACCAGCAGGAACGAGCCGCCGAACGCGAGGTACCACCAGCGTGGCGTCTTGCGGAAGACGATCTCGCCGATCTTGTCGCTGACCGTGGCCGAGGTGTGGCCCGGGGCGATGACCGGCGGCTTGACCGGCAGCGCACGGTCGTCAACCGACATGGCCGTCTCCGGTGCCGGAGGGCGAGACGCCCTTCTCTACATGGCTGGTGCTCTCCCCGGCAAGCGCCGAAGTCGGATTCGTCAGCTTGGCCAGGTAGGTCGTGCGCGGCCGGGTGTTGAGCTCTTCGAGGATGCCGTAGTTGAGCTGCTCGGCCTTCCAGCGCGAGACCTCGGAGTCGGGATCGTTGACGTCGCCGAAGACGATCGCCTCGGTCGGACAGACCTGCTGGCAGGCGGTGCGGATCTCGCCGTCGCGGATCTGGCGCCGCTCCTTGCGCGCCTCGATGCGGGCGTGGTTGATGCGCTGCACGCAGTAGGTGCACTTCTCCATCACGCCGCGGCTGCGCACCGTGACGTCCGGATTGCGCATCATCTTCAGCGCCGGAGTCTCGAAGTCGCTGTAGAGCAGGAAGTTGAAACGCCGCACCTTGTAGGGGCAGTTGTTCGCGCAGTAGCGGGTGCCGACGCAGCGGTTGTAGACCATGTCGTTGAGGCCTTCGTCGCTGTGGACGGTCGCCGCCACCGGGCAGACCACCTCGCACGGCGCCTGCTCGCAGTGC
>JBFGLX010000203.1:0-6603 GCA_041575955.1 Thermoanaerobaculia bacterium | reverse complement strand
TGAGCGCGTTTCGATGAGCGAAGTCGAGATCAGGATTCCCGACATCGGCACCGACGAGAAGGTCGACGTCGTGGAGGTGCTGGTCGCCCCGGGCGAGCGGGTGGAGGTCGACGCGGGCCTGGTGACCCTGGAGAGCGACAAGGCCTCGATGGACGTGCCGTCGACCCACGCCGGCGTGGTGGCGAAGGTGACCGTCAAGGTTGGCGACAAGGTGGGGGAAGGCGACGTCATCGCGGTATTGGAGAAAGGGGAGAGCCCTCCCGTTTCAACCCCGGCTTCGGAGAAAAGGGAGAGTCCTCCCCTTTCAACCCCTCCATCGGAGACTCCTCCATCGGATGGTGTCGAGACGGGCGACGACGCTGCCGACGCCGAACCGCAGACGGAAGCGAGCTCTGTCCCCCCGGACTCTGCGACGACCGGAGGGGTTGGAAGGGGAGAGCTCTCCCCTTCCTCCGAAGCCACCTCCGTGCTCGTCCTCGGCTCCGGGCCGGGCGGCTACACCGCCGCGTTCCGCGCCGCCGACCTGGGCAAGAAGGTCGTCCTGGTCGAGCGCTATCCGACCCTCGGCGGCGTCTGCCTGAACGTCGGCTGCATCCCGTCGAAGGCCTACCTGCACGTCGCGCGGGTCATCGAGGAAGCGGCCGATCTCGAGCCGCATGGGGTCGCGTTCGGCAAGCCGGAGCTCGACCTCGACCGCCTGCGCGCCTGGAAGGACGAGATCGTCGGCCGGCTGACCTCGGGCCTCGCCACGATGGCCAAGCAGCGACAGGTCGAGATCGTCACCGGCAGCGGCCGCTTCACCGGTCCGAACAGTCTGGAGGTGGCCGGCGACGAGGGCACCAGGACGCTCTCCTTCGACCAGGCGATCGTCGCCGCCGGCTCGCGGGTGATCGAGATCCCGGGCATCCCCTACGACGACCCTCGGGTCATGGATTCGACCGCCGCGCTCGAGCTGCCCGACGTTCCCGAGCGGCTGCTGATCGTCGGCGGCGGCATCATCGGCCTCGAGATGGCGTGCGTCTACGGCGCGCTCGGCAGCCAGCTCACGGTGGTCGAGCTGCTCGACGGGCTGATCCCGGGCTGCGACCGCGATCTGGTGAAGCCGTTCGAGCGCCGGCTCAAGAAGCGCTACGGCGCCCAGCTCCACCTCGGCACCAAGGTGGTCAAGATCGAGGCCGAAGACGCCGGCCTGCGCGCCTTCTTCGAGGGCAAGCGGGCGCCCGAGTCGGAGCTGTTCGATCGGGTGCTGGTCTCGGTCGGCCGGCGCCCGAACTCGGATCGCCTGAATCTCGAGGCCGCCGGCGTCGCGGTCGGCGAGCGCGGCTTCATCGAGGTCGACAGCCAGCTGCGCACCAACGTGCCGCACATCTACGCCATCGGCGACCTGGTGCCGGGGCCGATGCTGGCGCACAAGGCGTCGCACGAGGGCAAGGTGGCGGCCGAGGCGATCGCCGGCGAGAAGAGCCACTTCGACGCCCGGGTCATCCCCTCGGTCGCCTACACCGATCCCGAGATCGCCTGGGTCGGCCTGACCGAGACCGAGGCCGGAGAGAGCGGAACGGCGTACGAGGTCGGCAGCTTCCCGTGGGCCGCGAGTGGCCGCGCCATCGGCATGGGGCGCACCGAGGGCCTGACCAAGATCCTGTTCGACCCCGAGACCAGGCGCGTCCTGGGCGCCGGCGTCGTGGGTCCCGGCGCCGGCGACCTGATCTCCGAGCTGGCGCTGGCGATCGAGATGGACTGCGAGGCCGCCGACATCGGGCTGACCGTGCACCCCCACCCGACGCTCTCCGAGACGGTCGCGTTCGCTGCCGAGGCGTTCGAAGGCACGATCACCGATCTCTACCTGAAGAAGAAGAAGTAGCTCATCTACTCGGCCTGGCGGGCGAGTTGGGGACGGTCGAGCCCGGCAAGCTGGCCGACCTGATCCTGCTCGGCTGCGATCCGCTCGAGTGGCTCTCGTGCATCGAGGAGCTGGAGCTCGTGATCAGCCGAGGTCGTATCGCGCCTTGAGCCCTTCGAACCCTTGCCCGCCGGCCTTCCCCACCGGCTGCAGCCCGCTCGCCCGGATTGGGTAGTACGATCAGCGGGTGCCCGGAAGCTCGCTGCTGCTCACCGCCGCGGTCCTGGCGTTCGGGATCGGAATCGCCCATTCCTGGCTGGGCGAGAAGTACATCCTGATCCGCCTCTTCCGCCGCGAGAACCTGCCGCGGCTCTACGGCGGCGACTGGTTCACCAAGCGCACCCTGCGCTTCGCCTGGCACGCGACCACCGTTGCCTGGTGGGGGTTCGGTCTGATCCTCGTGGTCTTCGCCACCGAGGGCGGCGCGCCGGATCGGACCGCCGCGCTCCGAGCGATCGCGCTGACTTTCGCGGTCTCCGCCGTCGTCGCGGCGGTCGCCTCGCACGGACGGCACCTCTCCTGGCCGGTGTTCCTGGCGATCGCGGCGCTCTCCTGGCTGGCGGCGGGATAGGATCCTGCCTCGGCCAGCCGACGGCCGAGCCCTTCGTGGAGACTCGAAGATGAAGAGCCTCTCGACGCTGAAACCGCTGCCGATCCTGGTGATGGCCGTGCTCCAGCTCACGGCCGAAGCGCACGCCGCCAAGCCGGAGAAGCGCTCGATCGAATACATGGGCCAGTCGCGCAGCTACTACCTGTTCGTCCCCGATGGCGAGGAGGCCGCGGGCCCGATGCCCCTCCTGCTCCTCCTCCACGGCTCGGGCCGCGACGGCATGTCGCTGATGGACAAGTGGGACAAGCTCGCCGCCCGCGAGGGGATCGTGGTCGCGGCGCCCGAGTCGCTCGATCCCAAGGTCTGGATCGCCCCGGCCGACGGCCCCGACTTCCTGCGCGACATCGTCGAGAGCGTGAAGTCCGAGCTGCCGATCGATCCGCGGCGGGTCTACCTCTTCGGGCACTCGGGGGGCGCGTCGTTCTCGCTCCAGATGGCGATCTCCGAGTCGCAGTACTTCGCCGCGGCGGCGGTGCACGCCGGGCGCCTGCACGAGGAGTCGTACCCGATGGCCGACGAGGCCAAGCGCAAGATCCCGATCAAGATCGTCATCGGCACCAAGGATCCGTTCTTTCCGCTCGAGCGGGTCCGCGCCACTCGCGACGCCCTCGAAGAGCGCGGCTTCCCAATCGAGCTGACCGAGAAGAAGGGCCACGACCACTGGTACTACGACCTGGCGCCGAAGATCAACGAGGACTGCTGGAAGTTCCTGAAGCAGCACCGGCTGGAGGGCGAGCCGGCGTACGTGCAGTATCTTTTCGAGTGATGAGCGGGTCCATCTACTCGGGAGCGGCCGCGCTCACTACCCTCCACGAGCGTCACCTGCGCGAGTTCTTGGAGACCTGGCGGGCGGCGGTCGAGAGAGGAGTCGAGCTGCCGGTGACCGAGGATCCCAACTACGCCTCGATGGAGACCCTTCTCGCCCATGTCCTCGGCTGCGCCGCCAGCTACTTGAACTGGATCTGTGCGCAGCTCGGATTGCCCGAGCGCGTGGCCGACGTGCGGCCCGCGCCGGAGGGGCTGGCCGCGCGGGCCGACGCCTATCTCGAGAGCGTCCTCGAGGCGTGGGCCGAGCCGCTCGAGGGGCTGACCGAGGAGCGCGCCTACGCCCCCGCCCACGCCTCGCGCTGGGGCCCGCCCTACTGCCTCGACGCGATGCTCGAGCACGCGGTCATGCACCCGATTCGGCATTCCCAACAGCTGCGACGGCTGATGCGGTAGGTTTTTTACGTTTGTAAGGTTTCTGGCGCGATCGAGACTACCTTCTTTCGAAGGGCGGCCCGCGGGGGGTCGCCGCGCATCGAGAGAAGGAGATCGTAGCGTGCCGAACTGGCGGATCCAGATAGCGCTGACAGCTTGCGTCCTCGCGATCGCGGCTCCCGCGGCCGCCGAGCTCGAGCTTCGCGCGTGCCACCTGGAAGGCCTGAGCGAGGAGGTGCTGTGCGGCTCCCACCGGGTGTTCGAGGACCGTTCGCGGAGTACGGGAAGAACGATCGATCTCCAGGTCGCGGTGCTGCCCGCGAGGTCGCGGCGGCCCGAGCCGGATCCCCTCTTCATCCTGGCCGGTGGTCCGGGACAGGGCGCGCGCGCTTACGGGGCCTTCGTGGAGATGGCCTTCGGCGGCGTCCGCAGGAGCCGTGACGTCGTGCTGGTCGATCTGCGCGGCACCGGGGGGTCGGGCCCGCTCGACTGCCCCGAGTGGGAGGATCCGCTGGAGATCCTGGCCGACAACGCCTTCGTCGAGCTCGCCCGCCGCTGCCTCGCGTCGCTCGACGCGGATCCCCGCCAATACACCAGCGAGGCCGCGATGGACGATCTCGATGAGATCCGGGGCGCTCTCGGCTACGAGCGGGTCAACCTCTGGGGCGGCTCGTACGGCACCCGCGCGGCGCTGGTCTACTCCCGGCGCCACGGCGAGCGGGTGCGGAGCGTGGTTCTGGACGGGGCTGCGCCCTTCGGTATCAAGACGCCACTCCACAACGCTCGCGGAGCCCAGCGGGCGCTCGATCTGTTGCTGGAGGACTGTGGCTCGGCGCCGTCCTGCGCGGAGCGCTTCCCGGGCCTGGAGGAGCGACTCGCGGGCTTGCTCGAGGGCCTCGCGCGGGGCCCGGTGACCGCGGCCATCCACCATCCGGTGACCGGCGAGCCGCGCACGATCCAGATCTCCCGGGCCGCGTTCGCCTCCGGCCTTCGCGGGCTCCTCTATCTGCCTCGCCACGCCTCGCTCCTCCCCTGGGTCGTGTGGCGGGCCGCAGACGGCGACTTCGGCCCGTTCGTGGCGCTGACGCTCGAGACGGCCGCCTGGTCGGTCGAGACCATGAGTCTCGGCGTGACTCTGTCGGTCGTCTGCACGGAGGACGTAAGCCGCCTGCCAGAGAGCGCCGTCGCGCCAGCGGTCGAGGGAACGTTCCTGGGCCGCGCGGAGATCGATCAGTGGCGGGAGATCTGCACGCTCTGGCCTGCCGGCCCCCTTCCCGAACGTGTCGAGCGGACGTTGCCGCTGGAGATTCCGGCGCTGATCCTCTCCGGCGAGCACGACCCGGTCACCCCTCCGGTGTGGGGAGAGGCGATGGCCGAGGAGTTTCCGCGCGGCCTCCACGTCGTCGTGCCGGGCGCCGCGCACAACACCTCGCCCTTCGGCTGCGTGCCGGAGCTGATCGAGCGGTTCGTCGCCGACGGTCACGCCGGAGGGCTCGACACATCCTGCCTTCGCGAGCTGGCTCGGCCGCCCTTCGTCGAGACGTTCGCCGGACCGGCCCCATGAGGAGAGATCGACCATGATGCGAGTGGAGAATCTGCGCAAACGGTTTGGCGGCACGCTGGCCGTCGACGACGTCACCTTCGTGGCCGAAGATGGTCAGGTCACCGGAGTTCTGGGGCCGAACGGAGCCGGCAAGACGACCTCGCTGCGGATGCTCAGCGGCCTGCTGGCTCCGGATCGCGGCCGGGCGTGCATCGACGGCCACGACCCGGCCACGGAGCCCCGGGAGGCGCGGCGGCTTCTCGGCGCCGTGCCCGACACGGTGGCTCCGTACGAGCGCCTGACGCCACGAGAGCATCTGACCTACGCCGGCCGACTGCGGGGGCTGACCGGCGCAGGGCTCTGCGCGGCGATCGAGCGCGGCCTGGACCTGTTCCAGCTTCGAGAGCTGGCGACGCGTCCGGCGCGCGGCTTCTCGCACGGTGAGCGGCGGCGCCTGGCTCTCGCTCAGGCGTTGATCCACGATCCCAAGAACGTGATCCTCGACGAGCCCACCAACGGCCTGGACGTGATGTCGATCCGGGTCGTGCGGCGGCTGATGCGCCGCCTGGCGGCGGAGGGGAAGTGCGTCGTGCTCTCCACCCACGTGATGCAGGAAGTGGCCGCGACCTGCGACCGCGTGGTGATCGTGGCCGGAGGCAAGGTCGCGGCCGACGGCTCACCGGACGAGATCCGCGGTCGCGCCGGCCACGCCGACCTCGAAGAGGCCTTCGTCCGGCTCATCGGCACCGAGGAGGGGCTCAACTGAGCCGACCGGCATGCGTCCTTTACTGACCACCGTGCTCACCGTCTTCCGCAAGGAGCTGCTCGACAGCTCGAGGGATCGGCGCTCGATCTCGGCGGCGCTGCTCTACTCGCTGATCGGTCCGCTGGTCATGGGCCTGGCCCTGGGCTCGCTGGCCGCGGATCGGAGCGACCGCGCTGCCTTCGAGGTGGCGGTCGGCGGCGCCGAGCACGCGCCCTCCCTGGTGCGCTATCTGAGGCAGATGAACGTCGAGATCGTGGCGCTTCCCGCGGTGCCGGATAGAGCGGTGGCGGCGGGCGATCTCGAGCTCGCCCTGGTCGTTCCCGCCGATCATGCGAGCGACTTCGCGGCGGCGCGCCCAGCCGCGGTCCGAATCCTGTTCGACGAGTCGCGGTCGGCGAGCCGGCGCGCTGCGGAGCGACTTGGAGGGATCCTCACTGGCTACGGACGTCAGATCGCGGATCTGCGACTGGCTGCGCGGGCGGTGAGTCCCCGGCTGGTGCAGCCGCTGAGGGTCCAGCCGATCGACGTCTCGACGCCCGTCTCGCGGGCGGCGGTGGCCCTGGCGATGCTTCCGATCTTCT
>JBFGLX010000202.1:0-6607 GCA_041575955.1 Thermoanaerobaculia bacterium | reverse complement strand
GAGGACCCCGACCACCTCGCGATCGCTCGCGCCATCATCGCGATGGCGAAGAGCCTCAATCTCGAGATCGTTGCCGAGGGGGTGGAGACCCGCGAGCAGCTCGACTTCGTGCGCACGGAAGGGTGCGATGAAGTGCAGGGCTTTCTTTTCAGCAGGCCGCTGGGCGCGCCCGCCTTCCGCCGGCTCCTGGAGCAGGGCCGGACGGCCGGCCCCGAACGAGCGGCGGCCCTGGGGGCCTGAGGCCGCCCCACCCGAGGAAGTGGCCCGCCCCCACCCCGGCGGGTGTGTCGGAACCGGCGCCTCGTGGCTCAGAGTCGACAGGTACCGCCTGCGGGAGTCCGGACCCTCGGCTCCGGCGCGACGCCGTGGCGCCGGCGCACGAGTTGGATTCCGCCGAGGAATCGGACGTTCGAGAACCGGAGGGTCGCATGCCGAAGAACGACGTCAAGAGCGGTTGGACCTCGCGCATCACGCTCGTCACCCTGAGTGCCCTGCTCACCCTGGTGGTGTCCGGGCTGGTAATCACCTTCGCGCCGTTTCACGCGGCGGTCGAATGGACGGTCCTGGTCCACACGCTCCTCGGGCTGGTGACGCTGATCCCGCTGGTCTGGTACGCCTGGGTCCACTGGGCGGACTACCGGCATTACGGCCTCTCCGACGTGGTGCTCCTGGGCTACGTCGCGGTCGCGGCGCTCATCCTGTGCCTGCTCTCCGGCCTGATCGTCACCTGGCAGGGGCTGTTCGGCCTGCGCATGTCGCCCCTGTGGCGCAACGTCCACCTCTATTCCACCTATTCGATGCTGATCGTCGGACTGCCGCACGTGCTGCTCGTCGCGGTCCGGATCCGGCACAAGGTCGCACCGCGGACGTTCCGCCCGGCAGCTCTGCTGCCCCTGCTGGGGGTGCTGATCTGCGCCCTGCTGGTGGCCGGGCTGACCGCGGGCTACGGCGGCGCCGAGTACGAGAACGAGCTACCGGCAGACTACAGCTATCTCTACGGCCCGGACCGTCCGTTCGCGCCCAGCCTGGCGACCACCAGCACCGGTGGCGCCTTCGACGAGGAGTCGCTGGCCAACTCCGCGAGCTGCGGCACCGCCCGCTGTCACAGCCAGATTCTCGAGGAGTGGCTGCCGAGCGCCCACCGCTACGCGTCCATGGACCCGCTCTTCCAGAAGGTTCAGAGCGTGATGGCCGAGCAGAACGGACCGGAGTCGACCCGCTACTGCGGCGGCTGCCACGATCCGATCTCGCTTTTTTCGGGAACCAAGAACATCTTCGCCGAGGATCTGAGCTCGCTGCACGGCTACAACGAGGGCGTTTCGTGCCTGGTCTGTCACGGCGTGCGCGAGACCGACCTGCAGGGCAACGCCAACTACGTCATGAACCAGCCGCCGGCCTACCTCTGGCAGTGGCGTGAAAGCGGCTTCGGCAAGTTCGTGAGCGATTTCCTGATCCGCACCTATCCCGACCAGCATCTCGAGCTCAGCAAGCGGGTCTTCAAGGCGCCCGAGTACTGCGCCGCCTGCCACAAGCAGTTCATCGACCAGGACATCAACCGGGTCGGCTGGGTGCAGCTGCAGAACCAGTACGACAACTGGAAGGCGAGCCATTGGTTCGTGGAGGGCGACCCCGCCAAGACGGTGGAGTGCCGCGAGTGCCACATGCCGCTGGTGGAGTCGACCGATCCGGCCCGAGGCGACGGCACCGACTACAACCGCACGGCGGACGATGGCATGCACCGCAGCCATCGCTTCGTGGCCGCCAACAGCCTGGTGCCGGCGATGCTCGAGCTCGAGGGCTGGGAGGAGCAGGTCGCGTTGACCGAGGAGTGGCTCCAGGGGCGTTTCGAGATTCCCGAGATCCGCGACAAGTGGCGTGACGGGCCGGTGGTCGAGCTGGCGCTCGAGGTGCCCGAATCGGTGGCCGCCGGCGAGCAGCTGCCGGTGCGCCTGGTGATGACCGCCAACAAGGTCGGCCACGATTTCCCCACCGGGCCGCTCGACATCATCCAGAGCTGGGTGGAGCTGCACGTCTTCGACGAGGCCGGCAACGAGGTCTTCTCGTCCGGAACGCGCGACGAGAAGCACTTCATCGCTCCGGGCAGCTTCCTGTTCAAGGCCGAGCCGGTCGATCAGTACGGCAATCTGATCGATCGCCACAACCTCTGGGAGATGGTCGGCGTGCGCTACCGGCGCGCGCTCTTCCCCGGCTACTCGGACACCGTCGAATACCTGGTCGACTGTCCGACGACCCTGGCCGCGGGCGAGCGGGTGCCGGGCCGCGAGCCCGGCGGCGTCCAGACCGAAGAGCTGGAACTGCCGCTGGATCGCCCGGCGGCCGCCTACACGGTGGAAGCGAAGCTGATGTACCGCAAGGTCGATCAGTACCTGATCAACTTCCTGCTCGGCGAGGACTCGGGACTCACCGCCCCGGTGATCGAGCTCACCCGCGCCCGCGCGACGGTGCGCGTGGTGGGAGATCAGCAGGCCGCGCTCGGCGATCGGGTGCCGGAGGTCGCTCCCGGCGGCTAGAGATGGTGGCTAGGCTGGGGGCTGCGAGCTAGCGTGGGACGCCGGGCGCATCGTCTGCGGCGCGTTCTCGCCCTGCTGGTCGGGCTCGCCGTCGCGGCCCTCGTGGCCGGGGTGCTGATCTATCGGAAGATGCGCCCCGAGGTTCGCCGGCCGGGAGAAGAGCTGCCGGAGATCACCCGCCGCCTGGCGCTCGATCTGCCGGCCGACGCTCCGGAGCCGCGCTTCACCGACGCGACCGCCGAGGCCGGCCTGGCCGAGTTCGTGACCTTCGTCGGCCACCGCACCTCGCAGCTGCCCGAGGACATGGGCTCGGGGGCCGCCTGGGGGGACTTCGACAACGACGGCGACGACGACCTGTTCCTGGTCGGAGCCGGCGGGTCGATGGAGCTTCCCCGGGAGCGGTGGGCGCGCTCGTCGCTGTTCGAGAACGACGGCGGGGCCTTTCGGGAGGTCGAGGGCTTCCCCGAGATCCGGCTGCTGGGAATGGCGGCCGCCTGGGGGGACTACGACGACGACGGCTGGCTCGACCTGGTGGTGACCGGCTACGGGCGCCTGCTGCTGTTCCACAATCGCCGCGGCGAGCTGGCGCCCGCCGACGCGATCGCCGCCCCGGACGGCTGGTGGTCGGGAGTTGCCTGGGGCGACTTCGATAACGATCGGGACCTGGACCTCTACGTCTGCGGCTACGTGCGCTACGAGCGCAGCGAGGGCGGCAAGGCCTCGCGGCAGTACGGCGCCGAGGTCCCCTACACCCTCAACCCGGCGTCGTACGAGCCGGAGCCGAACCTTCTCTACCAGAACAACGGCGACGGCACCTTCACCGAGGTCGCCGAGATCTACGGCGTCTCCAACCCGGGCGGCCGCAGCCTGGGAGCCATCTGGCACGACTTCGACGACGACGGCTGGCTCGACCTCTACGTCGCCAACGACATCTCCGACAACGCGCTCTTCCTGAACCGCCGCGAGAGCTTCGAGGACGCGGGCCTCGCCGCCTGGGTGGCCGACTACCGCGGCGCCATGGGCCTGGCCGCGGGCGACTGGAATCGCGACGGCGACGACGACCTCTTCATCACCCACTGGATCGCCCAGGAGAACGCCCTCTACGACTCGCGGCTGGTCGACATGGCCAGGGCCGGGGCCGCGGCCGGAAGGGTCGGGCTGACCTTCACGGATCTCGCCGCTCCCCTCGGCCTCGGCCAGCCGGCGCTGCAGGCGGTCGGCTGGGGCACCGAGTTCGCCGACTTCGACGGCGACGGCTGGCTCGACCTGGTGGTCGCCAACGGCAGCACCTTGGAGACCGGCGACGAGCCGAAGGAGCTCAAGCGCCAGCCGGCGATGCTGTTCTGGAGTCGCCGCGGCGAGCACTTCCACGATCTCGCGTCGCTCCACCCCGAGCTCGGCGCGCCGCGCGTCGGGCGCGGTCTGGCGCTCTCCGACTACGACCTCGACGGCGACCTGGACGTCCTCCTCGTCCACCTGGGCGAGGGCGTCCAGCTGTTGCGCAACGACATGCAGACTGGCAACTGGCTCGAGCTCCGGTTGCGCCGGCCGGGCGCCGGCGAGGCACTCCGATTCGCTCCCGGCGCCAAGGTCGTCGTCCACGCCGGCGACGTCGCGCTGCGCCGGGCGGTGGGCGGCGGCTCGTACCTGTCGCAGAGCAGCCAGCTCCTGCACTTCGGCCTCGGGAGCGCGGAATCGGTCGACCGGATCGAGGTGCGCTGGCCGGCCGGCGAGGTCGAGGAGTTTGCCGGGGTGCCAGCCAACGGCGCCTGGGAGCTGGTCGAGGGGGACCCCTCGCCGCGCCCGCTCGCCACCCGGTCAGGTGAGCAGGCCGTGCCGGGCCCGCGCGACGAGCGGCAGCGGATCGTGGACTTCTGGTCCCACCAGCGGGCCGCCATGGACGCGATGAAGCGCGACGGCGATCTCGAGCGCGCGATCGAGCTCTTCCGGCAGGCGCTGGCGCTCGAGCCGGACCACGAGGACTCGCGCTACTACCTGGCCAACTGCCTGGCGGCCCTGGGCAGGACCGACGAAGGGCTGGCCGAGCTCGAGTCGCTCCGGACGCTCAGCCCATCGAGCCACCGGGCGCACAAGCAGTGGGGAGTCCTGCGCGCGCTGACCGCTCGCTCCGAGGCCGACCTGCGCGCCGCGAGAACCGCCCTCGAGCGCTCGCTCGAGATCAACCCGGAGGAGACCGGCAGCCTCCTCGTCCTGGGCGAGATCGATCTACTGCTGGGCGAGAACGGGCTGGCCGAAGAGCACCTCGCCCACGCCTGCCGCACGAATCCGAGAGCGGTCTCCGGATTCTTCCTGCGCGCCTACCTGGCGTGGAAGCGGGGCGAGCTCGAGGCGAGCGCCGGGCTCCTCGAACGGGCGAAGGCGGCGCGCGGCCCCGAGTGGAAGCCGGAGGGCGCGGTGGCCGAGGGCGACGTCGCCAAGCGCATGCACGCCGAGTTCACGCCGCTCACTCCCTACTGGGAGGCTTGGGACGGCTCGAGCGCCGACCTCGACGCGCTCTTCGGGCGGCTCGACGCGCGGCTGCGTGGCGGCTCCTGAGACGACCGAATCAGCTCACAGCGCGGCGAAGTAGAGCGTCTTCGCCTTGCCGCCGCCGACCACTTTGGCCTGGATGGTGTGAAAGCCGAAGTCGCCCGACCTCTGCTCGGTCCAGTAGACCTGGATGGCGTTCTCCGGGTAGAGGAACTCGTCGACGATCTTGAACTTCTTTCCCGGACCCTTCATCTGAAAGGTGGTCTTCTTGACCTGATCGGACGATTTCAGGCTCACGACCGCCCACCAGAAGTTGTAGAGAACATCGACCTGAGCGAGCGCCGCGGTGATCAGGATGCTTGCGCTGGTCGGCTCGGTCAGCTGGAGGCCGGCGGCGATCGCCTTGAAGTCCTTGGCCAGGGCGTCCGACGCCGACGCCGCGAGCAGTCGATTCCGGACCGACTCGGGCAGCGGGATGGCCAAAGACTTGAGTCCGTTGCCATGGTCCCGCACCTTCAGCGCCGAGAAGTCCACTCCTTCGAGCCGCCCGATCACGCTCTCGAGATCGACGACGATCTGCTCCACGTCCTTGGCGTCCATGCCCGCCGCGCTCGCCGTCGACAGCGGCGCGAGAGCCGCGAGGAGCACTACGATCAGAAGCTTCTTCCCCATGATCTCCACCTCCTAGGGTTTCCGAGCGGTGCGACTGGACCGCCCCCCGGTGATTCGGATAGGAGCAGTCTAGCAGGGCCGCCTGCGCTAGGCTGGGCGAAATGCACCCGAACGCGATCCGCATCGCGTCCTTCTACAGCTGCCTTGCAAACCGCGATCCAGGTGGCATGATCGCCTGCTATCACGCGGACGTTCATTTCACCGACGAGGTCTTCGACCTGCGCGGCGCCGAGGTCGGGGCGATGTGGCAAATGCTCTGCGAGCGGGGCAAGGACCTGGCGATCGAGTTCCGCGACTTCGAGGCCGACGACCGGACCGGTACCGCTCACTGGGAGGCGACCTACACCTTCTCGGCGACCGGGCGCAGGGTCCGCAACTCGATCGACGCGCGGTTCCGGTTCGACGACGGCCGGATCGTCCGCCACGTCGACCGGTTCGACTTCTGGAAGTGGTCGCGCCAGGCGCTCGGCGCGCCGGGCCTGCTCCTCGGCTGGTCGGGTCTCCTGAGAGCCAGGGTCGCTCGCGAGGCGGCCCGCGGCCTGGCGCGGTTCGCGGCGGCGCCCGTGGGGCGGCGCGGCGGCGCATGACCCTCTGGGATCACGGCTTCGTCCTGGTCGCCGCGGGCCTCGCGCCGCTCTACAGCCTGTGGGGCTACCGCCAGCTCGAGCGCGCGGTCGCCACCGGCGCCGCTGGCGCCCGGATGCGCGAGTACGTCGAGAGCATCGCGCTGCTGTGGCTGTTCGGAGTCGGCGCCGTCGCGCTCTGGGCGGGGCAGGGGCGGCCGCTGGCGGAGATCGGGCTCGCTCCGCCGCGCGGCTGGCCGGTCCTGCCCGGGCTCGCGATCTCGGCTGCGATCGTCTGGTTCCTCTCGGCGCAGCTCGCCCGGGTCAAGAAGATGAAGGAGCGCCCGGTGG
>JBFGLX010000201.1:0-6626 GCA_041575955.1 Thermoanaerobaculia bacterium | reverse complement strand
TCGGCCTTTCCGGTCTGTCGGAGGGCAAGCGCCAGCTGGTAGTGGATGCTCGAGAGCTGGCTCTCGCCGAGATCCACGAGAACGCCGTCCGGAGCCGCCATCGCCACCTCCTCGGCCAGCTCCAGCGCCCGCGACAGGGCGGTGGCCGCTTCGGCGGGTCGATCCAGAGCGAGGTACGCCCGGCCCAGGAACTGGTAGGCGTCCCGGTGCGCGAGCGGCGATCGGGTCGCCGTCTCAAGCGGCGGCAGCGCCTCTTCATGGCGGCGGCTCTCCACCAGGCCGACTCCGAGGTAGAGGTTGGTCATCGGGTCGTCCGGGGCCACCCGGAGCTCCGCCTGGAAGTGCTCGATCGCCTGCTCGAGGCGCCCGCGGCCTTCGGACAGCAGGTCCACCGTTCCCAGGTAGTAGTGGGCTCGGCGCACCTGCGGATCCAGCTCGAGGGCGGCCGCGAGCGCGCTCCGGGCCTGCTCGTAGTGACCGTGGTCCCGATAGGTGCGACCGATCAGGACCCAGGTCTGGGGTAGCGGCCGCTCGAGCGCCAGGCGATCGAGAAGCGGCTCCGCGGCCGCCAGCCGGCCCCGGCGCAGATAGGCCGTCGCCAGCGAGAAGAGGGTCTCGAGGCTCTCGGGCACCAGGGTCCGCAGCTCCTCCAGCTCCTGGATCGCCTCGTCGAGGCTCCCCGCCGCCGCCAGGGCTCGCGCCAGCGCCTGGCGTGCCTCGACGTCGGCCGGATCTCTCGCCGCCAGCCGCCGCAGCAGACTCGCGGACTTGCCGGCTCGACCCGCTTCGAGCTCGACGGTCGCCAGGGCAAGCAGCGCCCGGCGATCGTCGGTGGCCGAGCCCGCGGCGCGCTCGAAAGCGTCGGCGGCGCCTTCGAGATCGCCATCCGCCATTGCCAGCGCACCCATGAGCAGCCAACCCTCTCGCAGCGCCGAGCGGTAGCGGCTCTCCGCGGTCTCGCTCTCGCCCTGATCGAGGCTCTCCTCCGCCGCGGCCAGCGCTTGCGCCAGCGCAGCGGCCGGCTCGGCAGGCTCCGAGGCCGCGGCAGGGGACAGGGCGCCATGGATGAGCCCCGCCCAGAGCAGGAGGGTCGACCGGCGCCGGAAGCTTCGCCTTGACATGCGGCCCGTGATTCTAGCCCGAGCTTTTCACGGCGTTCGATGCTGAAGGCCGCAAATGCCTGGAGATGCAAGGGCGAACATTGGTGAGAAAGTCAGCCTAACCTAGCCTCTCGAGCGTTCCCGGGTCCGCGGCCGGCGATCGCGCGTGCAGGCCGCGCTGCGCACCATGTAGCAGGGCCAGCAGAGCCAGGCCCGCGAGCGGCACGGCGAATCCGTGTCGCAGCGCGCCCGACAGCCCGGTCACCTGGCCGGACAGCCATGGCAGCGCGGCGCCGCCCAGCCCGCCGCAGGCCAGCACCCATCCCGCCTTGCGCGACCGGCTGCCGGCGGTCGCACCGGCGAGGATCGAGATGGTCAACGGAAAGAGCGGAGCCAGGCCGAGCCCGGCCGCGAGCGCGCCACCGGCGACCGCCGGCCTCGACTCGGACAGGATCAGCAGCAGGGCACCTCCGGCCGCCAGGGCCAGGCAGCTCCAGTAGAGACTCGGCTCGCTGGTGTAGCGGAGCAAGAGCGGCGCGCACGCGCGGCCGGCCAGGATCGCGCCCCAGAAACCGGAGCCGATCAGCAGCGAAACCACCGAGCGCTCGCCGCCGAGCTCGTCGCTCAGGGCGACCAGCCAGCCGCCGACGGCGTTCTCGACGCCGACGTAGAGGAAGAACATCATCGCCATGACGACCAGGAAGCCGAGCTTCGCGTCGGTCGCGCCGCGTCCCTCGGACGGCGGTGGCGAGGCGCGCTCCCGACCCTCGACGGGAAGCAGCAGCCAGAGCGCGGCGCCGTTGACCACCGCCGCCAGCGCCAGCAGCCCGAGAGCGACCCCGAGCCGCAGGTGCCCGCCGACGGCAAGAAAGAGCAGCGGGCAGCTCACCGCTCCCAGGCTCCAGGCCAGATTGAGGGTCGCCAGGCGTGCGCCGCGGCGCATCGGACTGCGGTGTGCGGTCCACAGATTCGACGCCGTGATGACCAACCCGAGACCGAGGCCCATGAGCGCCATGGCCGGCAGGGCCAGCGGCCAGCCACCGGCTCCCAGGCCGGCCAGGCCGACGGCGATCAGTCCGTAGCCGCCGATCAGGCTGCGCCGGAGATCGAAGCTCGCGAGCACGGCGCCGATCGAGCTGGTGGTGAACTGCGCCACGAAGAGCGAGGCGGCTTGCGCGGGGGGCACTCCCCAGCCGGCACGGAGCTCCGGGATGATCGGTCCGAGCAGCACCGAGGCGATGCCGGTGACGAAGAAGCCGAGAGTGACCGCGGCGCCGGCACGGCCGGCGGGTAGGGACCCGCCGCTCATCGGCGCCGGGCGCCTTTGCGGCGCCGGCGCTTCGACCCGCCGGGCGGCGGCCCCGTGGAGCCGCGCACGATCAGGTCCGGAACGACCGTCACCAGGTCGGCGTGCCCATCCTCGCCGGCAAGCCGCTCGAGCAGGATCTTGCCGGCGGTCTCGCCCATCTTGCGCAGCGGCTGCCGGACGGTGGTCAGGCCGGGGTTCTGGAAAGCGGCGCCCTGGATGTCGTCGAAGCCCACCACCGACACGTCTTCCGGAACCCTCAGCCCGGCGTCCAGGAACGCCCGCATCGCGCCGATTGCCGAGACGTCGTTGAAGGCGAACAGCGCGCTGAAGTCGCCGCTCAGCTCGAGCAGCCGGCGGCCGAACGCGTGGCCCTCCTCGTAGCCCGCCTCCGGGGAGAACGTCTCTTCGACGGCGTCGCTGCCGAGCTCGAGCGTCAGCTCGGGCCGGACCTCGAGTCCCAGCTCCGCAGCCGCCTTCAGGATTCCCTGCCAGCGGTCGGCGGTGTCCGCGCTGTGGGCGTGACCCTTGAAAAAAGCGATGCGCTCGTGGCCGAGCCCGGCGAGGTGCGAGAGGGCGAGCCGGGCGGCCCGGTCGTGATCGATCGCCACGTTGGTGACGTCGGCCATCGGTTCGTGCCCCGCCACCGCGACGGAGGGCAGACCGGGGGACTCGCGGATCGGCGAGTTGACCAGGATGAAGCCCTCCACCAGACGCTCCTTGAGCAGCTGCATGTACTCCTCGAGCAGATCCGCCTGGGTCCGGTGGCTCGCGACCAGGTAGAAATAGCCCTCGTCGCGCAGGTGGCTCTCGATGCCGCTCAGGACCCCGGCCGCGTAGCCTTCGCTGATCTCGGGCACCAGGACCCCGATCGAGAAGCTGCGGCGGCTGCGCAGGGAGCGGGCCACCATGTTGGGCCGATAGCCGAGCTTCCTGGCCGCCTCGAAAACCCGGTCGTGCGTCTCCTGGGGAATGGAGGCGGCGACCGGAGACCGATTGAGCACCACCGAGACGGTGGCCGGGGAGAGACCCAGAGAGTCGGCAACCTGTCGCAGGGTGACGCGCTTGCCCGCTCGATCCGCCGGCCCGTTGGGGCGGGAGTTCCGGCCGCTACCGCTCACGATGAGATTCTCCCATTTTCATGGGCTTGAAACGCGGGACTTGACAAATCGGTCCACTCTGTGCTCCACTCCGCTCCGGTCCAGCTAAATCGTTTTAGTAACCCCTCTCCAAAGGGAGATACTATGCGCACAAACCGCTTTCCGCTAGTCCTGGCCGTCGCTGCTCTTATCCTCGCACAGCCGGCGAACTCCCAGACAACCACCGCCAGCGTCAACGGTACGGTCACGGGGCCCGAAGGCGCGGCCGCCACGGGCGTGAAGGTGACCGCGCTCAATGTCGAGACCGGCTTCGAGCGCGCTCGCTCGACCGACGCCAGCGGCTTCTACTCCTTCACCAGCCTGCCGGTGGGCACGTACGTGCTGAGTTTCGAGGCCGATGGGTTCAAGACGGTGCTGGTCCAGAACGTGGTGCTCAACGTCGCCGACAAACGAAAGGTCGACGCCCAGCTCGAGATCGGCGAGCTGTTCGAGGAGGTCACCGTCACCTCTTCGACGATCATCGTCGAGACCGCCGGCGGTGAAGTCGCCGGCCTGGTCACCGGCGAGCAGGTTCGCGAGCTGCCGCTCAACGGCCGCAACTTCATCCAGCTGACCCAGCTGATGCCCGGCGTCAGCGCTCCCGACGTCCTGAACACCAAGAACAAGGGCCTGCTGTCCGGCAGCGACCTGTCGGTGAGTGGCGGCAACACCACCGGCAACCTGTGGACGGTCGACGGCGCCAACAACAACGACACCGGCTCCAACCGCACGCTGCTGATCTACCCCTCGGTCGACGCGATCGAGGAGTTCAAGATCCACCGCAACAGCTACGGCGCCGAGTTCGGCGGCGCCGGCGGCGCGCAGATCAACCTCGTGACCCGCAGCGGCACCAACAACTTCAAGGGCAGCGTCTACTACTTCCGGCGCGACGACAGCCTGAACGAGAAGAACTTCTTCTTGCGCCAGGCCGGGCTGGACAAAGAGCCGCTGTCGCGCGACGACTACGGCTACACCTTCGGCGGCCCGATCGTCTCGGACCGGCTGCACTTCTTCGTCTCCCAGGAGTGGAACGACGAGCAGCGCGGCGTCGTGCGCAGCGGCTTCGTTCCGACCCTCGCGCAACGTCAGGGCGACTTCAGCGCCCAGACCCCCGGCTGCGCGTTCGGCAACGGCGTGCCGGTGGATCCCGTGACCAACGCGCCGTTCCCCGGCAACGTCATTCCGCCCGATCGGCTGAGCGACGCGGGGCTCCTCTACATGCAGCTCTTTCCGCTGCCCAACGCCTCGGTGCCGGGCAGCTGCAGCAACTGGGTCGAAGCGATCAACACGCCCATCGAGTGGAGCCAGATCAACACCCGCCTCGACTGGACCGCGACCGGCAGCACCCGCTTCCTGATCCGCTACACCGAGGACAGCTGGGACAACGCGGCGCCAAACGCGGGCGAGGCCAACGGCCTGTGGGGCGACGACCCGTTTCCGGCCGCGGACTCGACCTGGGACCAGCCCGGCGATTCGCTCGTCGCTCAGCTCAGCAATGTCATCGGCTCGACGGCCGTCAACACCCTGACCGCCTCGAAGACCGGCAACTCGATCACCATCTCCCAGGGCGGCGATCTCGACCTCTACCGCAACATCAACAACGCGATCCCCAGCTTCTTTCCGGAGGCCGACAAGACCGGCGACGAGCCCAGCCACCCGGTCTTCTGGGGTGGCGGCGGCCTGCCGACGCTGTGGAACATCGCGCCGTGGCGGAACGCCCTCGACCAGGTGGTGTTCAAAGACGACTACCAGCAGGTCTTCGGCAGCCATGAGGTCAAGGCCGGGATCCTTTACGGCCAGTACGAGAAGGTCGAGGTCTGCTGCGGTTCGGGCGCTCAGGAGGCGGTGCAGCTGTGGGGCGGCTTCCCCGGCAACGGCGCTGGGATCGATCCGTGGGGCTTCAACACCACCGGCAACGGCGTCGCCGACTTCCTGCTCGACGGCATGTACTTCGGTTTCGCCGAGCGCTCGTTCGTGCCGGCGCCCAAGCTCGAGTGGGAGGATCTCGAGCTCTACGTCCAGGACACCTGGCGGATCCGTCCCGACCTGACCCTCGACTACGGCGTCCGCTGGTCCCGCTTCGAATGGCCGTTCGCGTCCGAGAACAACATCAACAGCTTCGTGCCGACGGCGTTCGATCCGGCTCTCGGTGGCGACCCCTGCAACGGCATCCTGCAGGTTCCCGGCACCGACTTCTGCGGTGAGGCCGGCCTGGCCGGCGGCACCCCCGGCCCGGGACGCGGCCTGGTCAAGGAGGACGAGGACAACTTCGCTCCGCGGCTCGGCCTGGCCTGGGACGTCTTCGGCACCGGCAAGCACCTGCTGCGGGCCGGCTTCGGCCAGTTCTACCAACGCGAGCGGGTCAACATCCAGCTCGACTTCTCGCAGAACGCACCGTTCTCCGAGTTCACCAGCGGCATCCGTACCCTGCCCGGCGATCAGGTGTTTCTCGACGGGTTCAACCGGGGCCTGCCGGCGCGCGGCATCGACCCGAACGCCGAGACCCCGTATAACCTGCAGTTCAACCTCACCTGGGAGCAACGCCTGGGCCGCGACTCGACTCTCGAGATCTCGTACGTCGGCAACCGCGGGCGCCATCTGATCCGCCCGGTCGACATCAACCAGGTTCCGGGCGGCGACCAGAACAACAACGGTCTCGTCGACCGGCTGGAGTACGTCCGTTGCGGCGCCGACGCCGGCTGCCGAGCGGCCCTCCGGCCGTTCGGGGTCTTCGGCGACAACCCGATCACCTACTGGCAGACCAACGGTCAGTCGCAGTACGACTCGATACAGACGCAGTTCATCACTCGCTACGGGCGCGGCTCGCAGCTCCAGGCGTCGTTGACCCTGGCCGACTTCGATGCCGACACCGACGTCGGATCGTCCTCGGCCGGCCCGCAGCTCGGCAACATCTCCGACCTGCAGAACCCGGGGCTCGACTTCGGACCGGCGACATTGCATCGCGACATCAGCTTCAACGCCAGCGTGCTCCACCACCTGCCGAGCTTCGACGACAAGGGCGGCCTGATGAAGCACCTCCTCGGCGACTGGACCATCGGCGCCATCCTGCTCTACAACAGC
>JBFGLX010000200.1:0-6646 GCA_041575955.1 Thermoanaerobaculia bacterium | reverse complement strand
GGATCGAAGGTGATGGCGCCGCTCTGCCCGCGCAGTGCCGAGATGTCCAGGCCGACCTCGCCCTCGCTGCCTACCGTTACCGGGAGTTCGTACTCTTTGCCGTCCAGACTCAGTTTCGCGGTGCTCATCGTCCCTCCAAGATGAGACGATGGTATCGCAAAGCGCGGCGGATTCGCGGGGCGGTGCCCGGTCGCCGGCAGATTCGGTCGAGCCCCTTGCGCGTATACAATTCGGGCACCCATGCGCAATCGCCTGCAGCTCTCGTGCGCTCTCCTGTGGCTTGCAGCGGCAGCCTCCTGGGGCGCCTCGGTCGAGCGCGCCGACCAGCTCTACCTGGCGGGCGACCTCGACGGCGCGCGCGCGGAGCTCCACGAGCTGCTGGCCGGGGCCGACGGCGAGGACCGCGCGCCGGCGCTGGCGCTCTTGGGCCGGCTCGAGGTGGAACGGCGCGACTGGCGCGCGGCGCTCGACGCCTGGGGAGAGCTGACCGACAGGTACGCGCTTTCGCCGCACGCCGAGGCCGTCTCGGCCGCGATCCGGCCGCTTCAGGCCCTGGTCGGGTGCGCTTGCGCCGGAGCCGATGCGCCGCTCCCCGCGCCCGCCGCAGCCACAACGCCCGCCACGGCCACAACGCCCGCCGCGCCGGCCGCGGCCGCCGAGCCGATCGAACCGATCGAGCCCCAGGCCGCACCCGTCCCGGAGGCGGCGCCGCCACCGGCCCGTGCTCCGGCCGATCCCGGGCCGGCCGCCGGCCTGCTCCTCGTCGGTGGCTGGGGAGCCGAGTACGAAGCCTCCCAGGAGGTCACCCGCGACCTGGTCGAGTTCTTCGCGGCCAACGGCGTCGGCGTGCGCGCGGCCTCGACCGAGGTGCCGGCCGTGCGCGGCGAGGACGCTGTGCTCTCCTACCTGCTCGAAGAGGCCCGGCGGACGGGCGCCGACGGCGTGATCTTCGTCACCACTCGCTTCGACTTCCGCGAGTTCATCCAGATCGAGCGCTACGACGCCGGTGGCGCCAAGCTCTGGCGCGACCGGCTCGCGGGCGGCACCGCCCTCAAGGAGCGGCGGGATCGCGGCAGACCGAGCTGGGGCCTGGTCGATCGCATCAAGAAGAAGCTGGCGGAGCGCCTCGGCACTCCCGACCTGCCCACCGGCTGAGCCCCCCGGCCGATCGGAGACGGTCGAGAAAGGTCAGGCTAGGGCGAGGCCTGCAGGTAGTCGACCGTTGGCGGCAGGCCGGCGGCGACCCCGCGCGGCAGCCAGCCGAGCTCGCCGCGGGCCTTGGAGTCGTCGAAGTTCCAGTGGCGTTTCAGGCTGGCCAGCCGGGCCGCCGACAGCGGCGGGCGGTAGCCGCGCAGGGTGTAGAAGGGCTTGGCCACCAGCATCAGCAGAGCGGCGGTACCGATCGAGAGCCGCAGCCGCGGCGCCCGCACGCCCCCGAGCCTCGCTACTTCGGCGACCAGCTCGCCGAGCTCGACCGCGTCGCCGGACAGGATGTAGCCCGCGCCCGGCTCGGCGCGCTCCAGCACCCGCACGATGCCTTCGACCAGGTCGTCGATATGCACCATCGTGATCACCCGGTCGCCGCCGATCACGGCGGGCATCCGGCCCTTGAGCACCAGGCGCAGAAGCGCGTTGAACCCCTGTTTCTTGCCGGGCGGTCCGTAGACCAGGCTCGGAAACACCGTGTTCACCCGCAGGCCGCGCTCGCTCCAGGCGGCGATCGCCTCGTCGGCGGCGCGCTTGGTGACGCTGTAGGAGGTCGGCAGGGGCAGCGCCGGTGGCGACCTTTCGGTGGCCGGCGAGCCGTCCGGCGGGCTGCCGCCGAAGGCGGCGATCGACGAGATCGCCAGCAGCCGGCCGACGCCGAGCTTCCAGGCGAGCGACGCGACGTTCTCGCTGCCCTCGACGTTGATCCGCCGCATGCGCTCGTCCGGGGCGTCGAAGTCGAGCTCCGCCGCCGCATGCACCACGCAGTCGGCTCCCGACATTCCCTCGCGCATCGAGTAGCGGTCGGCGACGTCGCCAGTGAACAGCGCGACCCCGAGCTCTTCGAGGGCGCCGACCTCGCTGGTCGGCCGCACCAGGGCGCGCAGCTCATGCCCGTCGGCGGCCAGGCGCCGGCAGAGCGCCTGGCCGATATAGCCCGAGGCGCCGGTCAGGAAGATGCGCATCGGAAGGCCATCGCCGGAGTCTCGATCGTGCTCTCTCGGATCGATCGGAAGGGCGGAGCCCGGCCGCGGAACGGCGCGAGATCTCCCTGTCGATCGTCCGATTCGGACGGCGAGTATAGCCTTGGAGTAGAGTCTCCCCCTCGCTCGGCGGAAGACGGAGCGCGGGGTGCGGCGAATGCTCGAATCGACGACAGGCGGGAAACACCTCGGGCGGGCGCTGCTCCTGGGGCTCGTCGCCCTGGCCGCCGCGCCGGCCGCGGCCGCCGACGGCGAGGTGAACCCTGCTCCCCCGGGGCCGGAGCTTCTGCTGCCGACCCACCGGGACGTCTCACCGCCCCTGCGCGACGTCCTGGCGCCGGCCGCGCCGGCCACCGGCTTCAGCGTCGAGGTCAACCCGCTGCGCGCGCCATCGCTGCCGCCGCGCCCGGACGTCCGGGGCAAGCCCGACCCGGGGCGCCAGCTCGCGGCGCAGCCCTTTGCCGGGGCGGCGCCGACGCCGGCGCCCTTGTTGAGCTTTCCCGGCCTGAGCGACGACGACAACGCGGCGGTGATCGGCATCCGGATCGTGCCGCCCGACACCGAGGGCGACATCGGCCCCAACCACTACGTCCAGTGGATCAACTCGATCCTGGCGGTCTGGGACGTGAGCCGGGCGCCGGACGGCACGCCGACGGCGGCGACCCTCGACGCCGGCTTCGGCATCCGGGCCGGCAACTCGATCTGGGCCGGCTTCGGCGGCAACTGCCAGGTCAACAACGACGGCGACCCGATTGTGCTCTACGACCACCTCGCCGACCGTTGGTTCTTGAGCCAGTTCTCGATCGACGAGGGGGTGCAGTGCATCGCGGTGTCGACCACCCCCGACCCGACCGGAAGCTACTTCCGCTACGCCTACCTGGTCTCGCCGGGCGAGAGCAACGACTATCCGAAGTTCGGGCTGATGCCCGAGGCCTACTACCTGTCGCTGCGCGACTTTCCGTCGTCGCCGAACTTCGCCGGCGCGGTGGCGTTCGACCGGCCGGCGCTCCTGGCGGGCGCGGCGAGCCCGGTGGCGGTGAAGTTCAGCCTCCCCTGCCTGTCGAACGACTGCCCGGACGGGATCCAGCCGCCGCACCTCGAGGGTCCGGCGCCGCCGGCCTCGACCCCGGGCATCTTCACGCGCGCCTGGGACGACGACTTCGACGGCCCGCTGACCGGCGCCGACGGCTACCGCCTGTGGGAGCTCGATCCCGATTTCGCCACCCCGTCCAACTCGACCTTCACCGAGCTGCCGTTCGTGGTCGGTACGCCGTACGACTCGAACGTGTGCGGCTTTTTCAACCGCAACTGCATTCCGCAGAATTCGTCGAGCCAGCTCCTCGATCCGATCGACGAGCTCCAGATGTACCGCGCCCAGTACCGCCACTTCGCCGGCAGCCACGACTCGATCGTGCTCAATACGACGGTCGACGCCGGCGGCGACCGGGCGGGCATCCGCTGGGCCGAGCTGCGCAACTCGGGCGGCGGTTGGACCCTCTTCCAGGACGGCACCTACGCGCCGGCGGACGGTCTCCAGCGCTGGATGGGCTCGGCGGCGATGGACGAGGCGGGCAACGTGGCGCTCGGCTACAGCGTTTCGAGCTCGACGCTCGACCCCTCGGTCCGCTACACCAGCCGCGAGGCGGGCGACCCGCTGGGCACGCTGCCCGGCGGCGAGGTGACCCTGATCGCCGGCACCGGCGCCCAGACCGGCGCCAACCGCTGGGGCGACTACTCGTCGATGAGCGTCGACCCGGTCGCCGGCTGCACCTTCTGGTACACCCAGGAGTACTACGAGGAGACCGCCAGCTTCGATTTCAAGACCCGCATCGGCGTCTTCCAGATGCCGAGCTGCGGGGCGACCGGCTGCACCCAGGACTCGGACTGCGACAACGGCCTGTTCTGCGACGGCGCCGAGACCTGCGAGACCGGCAGCGGCGTCTGCCAGCCGGGCGGCGATCCGTGCGCAGCCGGCCAGACCTGCAACGAAAAAGACGACGTCTGCGAGGAATGTCCAGACGATCTCGACGTCGAGGGGCCCGAGGTGATCGTCGGCCCGGATACCCGCCGCGCGATCGTCACCATCGATGTGCTCGGAGCGGTGACCGTCGCCGACGGCGGTGAGCTCTATCTCGTCGCCGGCGTGCGCGTCTCGTTCGACGACGGCTTCGCCGTCCAGAGCGGCGGCCTGCTCGAGGTGATCCTCTCGAGCACTCCGTGCCCCTGACAGCGGGCCCTACGGAGATCCGGTGGGCTCGGTCGACAGCATGATGTAGTAGAGCAGGAAGTCGACGAACGCCGGCCGATAGATGTCGTTGTGGCCGGTGATGATCTGGTTGTCGACCGCGATCACCTGGATCGGGCTGAAGGCCGAGCGCTTGTCGCGATTCTGGGTCGAAGGTCCCTGCTCGTAGACCAGGGTGGCGGTCGGGAAGGTCATGCGCTGGCCGCCGCTGGCCAGCCGCTCCTCGCGCAGCCGCGCCACGATCTCTCCGTCGTCGCGCCCCGCGATCGCCCTGGAGCCGGCGGCCGACAGGAAGGGGCAGCCGCAGGCCGCGGTCCGGCTATCGTCCACCTGCTCCGCCACCGGCGTGCCGTCGTTGGTCTCCAGGAAGTGCGTGCGGAACGGCGCGAAGTGGCCGACCGCCGCCCGGTTGGCCTTCTTCTGCAGGCCGCGCAGCCCGTCGGTCCGGTAGTCGTCGAGCTTGGCGGAGAAGAAGCGGCCGAGCGGAAAGAGCCTGCCGGTCGCCGAGTCGCCGGTCGAGGTGAAGATCGAAAAGACCGGGCTCTGATCGCTCCCGAACTCCTCGGTCGACTCCTCGTTCACCGTGGCGTGAAGGGGCTGGTAGCGGGCCGCCTCGAATGCCGGGTTGACCAGGACCACGAGATCTCCCAGGCCGCGCACCGTGCCGCCGCGCTCGTCCGCCACCACCAGCCGCTCCATCATCAGCTGCGAGGTGGCCGAGTAGATGAGCGCGCCGCCGAAGCTGTGGCCGACGGTGACCAGGCGGGTGCTCGAGACCTGTCCCTTCTCGGCGGCTTCGCGGCGCTTCTTCTCGCGCACCTCGGCGAGCCGCACGAGCAGCTCGGTGACCGCGCCGGAGCCGACCTGGTGGGCGGTCCCCTTGCGGCCGTAGAAGGTCGTCTGGGTGAGCAGCTTGCCGCGCGAAGAGAGCCCGCGCCAGCCGACGTAGATGCCGACGATGCGGCGCTCGGCGCGCCCGGCCGCCGCCGCCAGCTTCTTCTCGGTGTCGTGCAGGCGGCGCAGCGTCTCGCGAAAGCAGGTGACGTTGGTGTCGCAGGTCGAGGCGTTGTGCTTCCAGCCGTGGGCGAAGACGACCATCATCAGGTCGCGCTCTTCGGCCAGGATCGCGCGCAGCAGCACTCGTCCCTGGTCGCGCTCCCAGCCCCACCCAAGATCGTCGAACTCGGCGAATCCGAGCAGGTACTCCGGATGATCCTCGACGTAGGCCCGGGCGCACTCGGTCTGCGGATCGCCGGAGCAGAGCTCGGCCCTGTCGTGGTAGAGGGTGGGCGCGATACAAGAGGCCAGAATTAGGCCGGCCAGGATCGGAACGAGAGTGACGCTACGCACGACTACCTCCTCCTGCTTCAGCCAGTACCAAGCGGTCGGAACCTGATGACAGATATCAGGCGGAAGGATACCCGACTCGCGCCGGCGGAGCTACAGGAGCTGCCGGAGCACGTACTGGAGGATGCCGCCGTGGCGGTAGTACTCGGCCTCCTGGGGCGTGTCGATGCGCATCCTGGCCGCGAAGCGCACCGGCTCGCCCTCGGCCGGCCGTGCGACCACCGTCACCGTCATCCCCTTCGAGAAGTCGCCGCCCAGGCGATCGGCGAGGCCCTCGATCGAGATCTCCTCGTGGCCGTTCAGCCCGAGGCTCTCGGCCGACTCGCCGCGCTCGAACTCGAGCGGCAGGATGCCCATGCCGATCAGGTTGGAGCGGTGGATCCGCTCGTAGCCGCGGGCGATCACCGCGCGCACTCCGAGCAGGCTCGGCCCCTTGGCCGCCCAGTCGCGCGACGAGCCGGTGCCGTACTCCTTGCCGGCCAGCACCACCAGGGGCACGCCCTCCTCGCGATAGCGCATCGCGGCGTCGAAGATGGTCATCGGCGTCTCGTCGGGCAGATGCAGGGTGAACCCGCCCTCGAGCGACGGCACCAGCTGGTTGCGGAAGGGGACGTTGGCGACCGTGCCGCGCATCATCACGTCGTGATTGCCGCGCCACGACCCGTACGAGTTGAAGTCCCTCGGCGCCACCCCGTGCTCGACCAGGTACTTGCCGGCCGGGCTGTCGGCCTTGATCGCCCCGGCCGGCGAGATGTGGTCGGTGGTGATCGAATCGCCGACCAGGCAGAGGACCCGGGCGCCGGCGAGGTCGGTCACCGGTTCGGGCTCGAGCGGCAGATCGACAAAGTAGGGCGGCAGCTTGACG
>JBFGLX010000199.1:0-6654 GCA_041575955.1 Thermoanaerobaculia bacterium | reverse complement strand
CCGGCGGCTGGCGAACCCGCGCCTACTCGACCGGGTTCAAGAAGACGCACGCCAGCCTCACGCCGCAGGCGGTGTCGGTCTGGTGCCGTCAGCTCGGACACGAGACCCACTACGCGACCTTCTACGAGCAGGCCGATCCGCGCACCCTGCTGCCCGAGGAGCTGGACGTCGTCTTCTTCGCCACCGACACCCGGTCGAGCGCCCTCGCCTATGCGCTCGGGAAGCTCTATCGCCGCCGAGGCGCGCTGACCGTGATCGGCGGCGCGCACGCCCGGGCGTTCCCCGGCGACTGTCTGCGGTTCTTCGACCTGGTGGTTCACGACTGTGACAAGGCGCTGATCGAGGAGATCCTCCAGGACTCGTTCGCGCGTCCGTCGGTCGTCTCGACCGGGCGCATGCTGACCGACTTCCCGAGCGTCGAAGAGCGCCGAAGGGAGATCGAGACCGTCATGTTCGACCGGCGCGGCAGACCCGGCCGGCTGAGCGTGGTCAACGTGCTGGCCAGCGTCGGCTGCCCCTACGACTGCAACTTCTGCATCGACTGGAGCAGCACCTACCAGATGCTGCCCACCGAGCGCCTGGCGGCGGACCTGGAGTTCATCGCCGCGACCTGGCCCGGGGTCCTCGTCGCCTACTCGGATCCCAACTTCGGCGTGCGCTTCGATGACGTCCTGGGCGTCATCGAGTCGATCCCCGGACGGTCTCGGAACCCGTACGTGATGGAGAGCTCGCTCTCGATCCTGCGCGGGGATCGGCTGCCGCGGCTCGAGGAGACGAACTGCTTCTTCGTGGCGCCCGGCATCGAGAGCTGGCTGGACTACTCCAACAAGGCCGGCGTCGGCCGCAAGACGGGCGAAGAAAAGCTCGAGAGGCTGGTCGCCCACTTCCGCGAGATCCACGAGCACGTGCCGGCCATCCAGGCCAACTTCATCTTCGGCACCGACGTCGACCGGGGCGAGGAGCCGGTCGAGCTGACCAAGGAGTTCACCCGCCGGCTGCCCTTCGTCTGGGCGACGTTCAACATCCCGGTTCCCTTCGGCGGCACGCCGCTCTACGACCAGCAGCTGGCGGCCGGCCGGATCCTCGAGGCGATGCCGTTCAGCTTCTACTACCTGCCGTACGTCGTGCTGCGGCTCGAGCACTACCACCCGATCGAGTACTACGAGAAGCTGATCGAGCTGCACGAGGGGGCGACCTCCAACCGGCTCCTGGTCCGGCGCTTGGTAGCCGGCCGGACCCGGGGCGCCAAGGCCCATCTCGCGCTGCGCACCTTCGGCATGCGAAGCGACCTCGCGGCGCTACGGAAGATCCTGAAACGCCTGCGGACCGACCCCGAGCTGCTGGCGTTTCACGAAGGTCGCACCGACGAGCTGCCGGCCTTCTACCGGCGACGCTACCGCGCGGCGCTCGGTCCGTTCTCCGAGCTGATCTCGGACGAGGAGATGAGGCCGGTGCTCGATCCGCCGGCGCCCGTCGCCGAGCAGCCGCTCGTACAGCTGGCGGCGGGCAGGGGCTAGATCGTCCGCGTCTTCCAGCTGCCGCGCCGGAAGACCACGATGCCGACCGCGGCGAGCAGGACCTGGGAGGCCGTGATCGCCCAGAAGACGCCGGTCGGGCCGTAGCCGAGCTCGACCGCCAGTAGCCAGGCGAGCGGGATCTGCACCGCCCAGTAGACCCAGAAGTTGATCCAGGTCGGGGTGGTGGTGTCGCCGGCGCCGTTGAAGGCCAGCACCGTGATGACGCCGAAGCCCCACGGCACGTAGCTGTAGGCGAAGATCTCGAGACAGCGGGCGGCGATCTCGACCACCTCCCGCTCGGGCACGAAGAGCGCCGCCAGGGGCCGCGAAAAAAAGAAGAACACGATCGCCACCAAACCGAGGAAGACGGTGTTGCAGCGCGCCGTGAACCAGACCGACTTCTCGGCGCGCTCGGCGTCGCCGGCGCCCAGGTTCTGGCCGACCAGGGTCGCGGCGGCGTTGCCCATGCCCCAGGCGGGCAGCAGGATGAAGATGATCACCCGCACGGCGATGGTGTAGCCGGCCAGGGCCACGTCGCCGAAGATGGCGAGGATCCGCACCAGGCCGAGGAAGCTGGCGGTCGAGACCAGGTACTGGAGGATGCCGATGCCGCTCACCCGCAGGAGGCGGATCATGACCTTGGGCGCCAGCTTCACCTGGCTCCAGCGCAGGACGACCCGGCTCGAGCCGTTGCCCAGCATGCGGAGCTGATAGGCGACCCCCAGGCCGCGGCCGAGAGTGGTGGCGATCGCCGCGCCCTCGAGGCCGAGCTCGGGGAACGGGCCGATGCCGAAGATCAGCAGCGGATCGAGGCCGATGTTGATCAGGTTGGCGATCCACAGGGCGCGCATCGCGATCGCCGGGTCGCCGGCGCCGCGGAACACCGCGTTGATCAGGAAGAGCAGCATCACCGTGGCGTTGGCGCCCAGCATGATGGCGGTGAACGCGGCGCCGCGCTCGGCGAGCGCGGCGCTCGCGCCCATCAGCCGCAGCGACTCCGGCGCCCAGATCACCCCGCCGAGCGCGATCGGCAGCGACAGCACGAAGCCGACCGCGATCACCTGGATGGCGGCCACCGCCGCGGCCTCGAGGCGGCCCTCGCCCACCCGGCGGGCGACCATCGCCGTGGCGCCCATGCTCAGGCCGATGGCGATCGAGAAGACCAGCATCTGGAGCGAGTCGCACAGCCCGACGACCGCCACCGCGTCGGGGCCGAGCTTGCCGACGAAGAAGACGTCCACGACCATGAACAGCGACTGCATGGACATCTCGAGGACCATCGGGATCGCCAGCAGCACGACCGCGCGCCCGATGCTGCCGCGGGTGTAGTCGCGCGGCACGCCGCGGATGGCGTTCGCCACCTCACGCCAGACGCCGGGCATCAGCGGGCCGGCGGCCGGGGATTCCCTGACGGCGGACATCGCCGGATCGTACAGGGTGGGCCCCGGAGCGCTTACAATGGGGCGCCGACCGACGAACGAGAGAATGCATCGATCACGGATCCCCCTCGACGCCAACCCTTCACCCGCGCCAGCGCGCGCGGCGGTTGCCGCCCTGGCGCCCGCCGGCGCCGCGCCCTGAGCGATGCGAGCGGCCTGGTACGACCGGTTCGGCGCCGCCACCGAGGTGCTCGAGATCGGCGACGTCGAGACGCCGACGCCCGGACCCGGCGAGGTGCGCGTGCGGGTGGCGGCCTCGGGCGTCAATCCGGTGGACGTCAAGCGGCGCCTGGGGGGCCGCGGCGCGCTGGAGGCGGGGCGGGTGATTCCGCACTTCGACGGCGCCGGCACCATCGACCGGATCGGCGACGGCGTCGGCGACGACCGCCTCGGCCGGCGGGTGTGGCTGTTCGACGCCCAATGGCAGAGGTCCAGCGGCTCCGCCGCCGAGTACGTGACCCTGCCGGCCGGCCGCACGGTGCCGCTGCCCGACGCGGTGACCTTCGCCGAAGGGGCCGCGCTCGGCATCCCGGCGCTGACCGCGCATCGCTGCGTCTTCGGCGACGGCTCGGTGGACGGACGTACGGTCCTGGTCACCGGCGGCGCCGGGGCCGTCGGCCGCTACGCGATCCAGTTCGCCAAGCTCGGTGGCGCCCGGGTGATCGCCACCGTCAGCTCACCCGAGAAGGCCGAAAGCGCTCTTGCCGCCGGCGCCGACGAGGTCATCAACTACCGCACCGAGGTGGTCGCGGCGCGGGTGCGTGAGCTCACCGGGGGCGCGGGGGTCGACCGGATCGTCGAGGTCGAGCTCGGCGGCAACCTGCCGGCTACGCTCGAGATCATCAAGACCAACGGCGTGGTCGCGGCGTACGCCTCGGAGGCCGACCGCGAGCCGCCGCTGCCCTTCTATCGACTGCTCTACAAAAGCGTCACCCTGCGTCACGTCCTGGTCTTCCAGGTTCCCGAGGAGGCCAAGAGCGCGGCAATTCGAGACGTCAGCCGCTGGCTCGATGCCGGCGTGCTGAGCCATCAGCTCGGACCGAGCTTCCCGCTCGACCGGATCGCTGCCGCCCACGAGGCGGTCGAGGCGGGAGCCGTGGGCAAGGTCATCGTCGAGCCTTGACCAACTCGCCTGGCCTTCGCTTGAATCGCGGGCGCGCGAGACGCTACGCTCGGTTTCTCGCCCTCAGAGTCTCGGGAAGGAGGCCCATGCGGAACGGATTGATCCCTGTCTCTCTCAAGGCCGTTGCGCTCATCGCGACCGTCTGCCTCGCGGCTCCTGAGGGACTCGCCGCCGACGACCAGCCGCCGGCCGACCTCATCCTGGTCTTCGACGCCTCCGGGTCGATGTGGGGTCAGATCGAAGGCGAGAACAAGATCGTCATCGCCCGCCGGGTGATCGGACAACTGATCGACGGACTGCCCGATGCCCAGCGGGTCGGCCTGGTCGCCTACGGCCATCGTCGTGAGGGGGATTGCAGCGACATCGAGCTGGTCACCCCGCTCGGCCCGCTCGACAGGGGAGCGCTCAAGGCCACCGTCGACGACCTCAACCCGAAGGGCAAGACGCCGATCACGGCGTCGCTCGAGCAGGCTTTCAAGGTGGTCGAGGGCAGCGGCCACGGCGCCAGCGTCATCCTGATCAGCGACGGCCTCGAGACCTGCGGCGCCGACCCCTGCCAGCGCGTCAAGCTGGCCAAGGAGCAGGGGCTCGAGTTCGTCCTGCACGTGGTCGGCTTCGACGTCGCCGGCGAGGACGTGTCGTCGCTCGAGTGCGCGGCCCAGGCGGGCGCCGGCCAGTTTCACTCGGCCGAGAGCGCCGATCAGCTGGCCTCGGCGCTCGAGGGCGCGGTGGCGCAGCCGGTCGACGTCCCGGCCGGTGGCCTGTCGGTCAGGGTGATCGCCAACGGCGAGCTCTACGACGCCTCGGTCCATGCCGCGCCGCGCGACTCCAAGGTCGAGCCCCGTAGCGGCCGCACCTACGCCAGCCCGGACACCAATCCGCGCTTCCTGCCGCTGCCCGGTGGCGTCTACGACGTCTCGGTCAAGGCGGTCGGCCTCAGGGGCGACGTCGAGCGCCGCTTCGAGGTCACGATTCCGGAGGGCGAGATCGTCGAGCGCGAGTTCGATTTTTCGTCCGGCAATCTCTCGGTCGGCGTCACCCGCAACGGCGAGCTCAGCGACGCGACCGTGCGGATCTACGTCGCCGGCACGAGCCAGGAGATCGACTCCGGACGGACCTACGTCAACCCGTCCAGCAATCCGGATCGCTTCGAGCTCACCTCGGGCACGTACGACGTGGTGATCAAGTCGGTCGAGATCTCGGGCGACGCGCAGCACCGGGTCGAAGGGCTCGAGGTCGGGCCCGACGCCGAGGCCGAGGTCGCGCACGACTTCTCGAGCGGCTCGCTCTCGGTCGGCAGCCGCCGCGGAGGCGAGCTGGTCGACTCGACGCTCAACATCGTGAGCGTCGCCGAGGGCAAGTCGGTCGGCGCCGGCCGCACCTACAGGAGCGCCAACAGCAACCCGAAGACCTTCGTTCTCGCCCCGGGGGAGTACGAGGTCTCGGTGCGGGAGGTCGGTGGCGACCGGGCCCAGGAGACGTTTACCGTGACGATCGAGAAGGGCGCGACAGTCGAGCGGCTGGCCGAGTATCCTTAGGGGCGCGCCGAGATGTCGAGCCCATACCCCTACCCGCTGCTGATCCGGCATCTCCTGCACACGCCCCTGGCGCAGTCGCCCGACCGCGAGATCGTCTACGCCGATCGTCTGAGCTACGACTACCGCGAGCTCGTCCGGCGGATCGGCCGGCTGGGCTCGGCGCTCAGCGGACTGGGGGTCGAGCCGGGAGACACGGTGGCGGTGCTCGACTGGGACAGCCACCGCTACCTGGAGTGCTTCTTCGCCATCCCGATGCTCGGGGCGGTGCTGCACACGGTCAACGTCCGCCTGTCGCCCGAGCAGATCCTCTACACCATCAACCACGCCAAGGACGACGTGCTGCTGGTGCACGCCGATTTCATGCCGCTGGTGGGGCAGATCGCCGGCCGGATCGAGCGCCCGGTGCGCATCGTGGCGCTCGGCGACGGCGCGGCGGACGGCGAGGGCGCCGCCAACGCCGCCGAGCTGCCGATCGTCGGCGAGTACGAGGCGCTGCTCGCCGCCGCCGACCCCGGCTTTCCGTTCGCCGACTTCGACGAGCAGACGCGCGCGACGACCTTCTACACCACCGGCACCACCGGCCTGCCCAAGGGGGTCTTCTTCAGCCATCGGCAGATCGTCCTGCACACGCTCGGGTTCATGCTGGCGCTCAACTGGACGGCGCGTCACGCCCGCTTCCACCGCGACGACGTCTACATGCCGATCACGCCGATGTTCCACGTGCACGCCTGGGGGGTGCCGTACGGCGCCACGCTGACCGGGATCAAGCAGGTCTACCCCGGACGCTACGAGCCTGGCGTCCTGTTCGACCTGATCGAGCGGCACGGCGTGACCTTCTCCCACTGCGTGCCGACCATCCTCCACATGCTGCTCAGCCATCCGCGCGCCGAGTCGGTCGACCTCAGCAACTGGAAGGTAGTGATCGGCGGCGCCGCGCTGCCGCAGGGGCTGGCGAAGCGCGCCATGGCGCTCGGCATCGACATCTTCTCGGGCTACGGCATGTCCGAGACGGGTCCCTACCTGTGCCTCTCCACGCT
>JBFGLX010000198.1:0-6654 GCA_041575955.1 Thermoanaerobaculia bacterium | reverse complement strand
TGTTCGCCTCGTGCGGCACGCTGGGCCAGGCCACGGTCTATCGCAACCCCGACGCCGGAGGCGACGGCGACTGGACCGCCGTCCTCTCCGAGCCCGGCATGGGGCGGACGTCGGTGGCGGTCGCGCCGTCGCGTCCGGAGACGGTCTACGCCCTCGCCGCACACAACGATGCGACCCCGAACGGCGCTCGTGACCAGGCGCTGCAGGCGGTCTATCGCTCCGACGCCGGGGGCGCCCCCGGCAGCTGGGAAGCGCGGGTGTCGGGAACCGATCCGGACAAGCTGCCGACCATGCTGCTCAGCAACCCGGTCTTGAACTTCTTCGAAGAGTGCGGGTTCAACGCCAGCAACGAGATGTTCAACATGGGCTGGTACGTCAACACGATCGCGGTCGACCCGGTGGATCCGGAGCGGGTATGGGCCGGGGGGGTCGACCTCTTCCGCTCCGACGACGGCGGCTCGACCTGGGGCCTGGCCTCGTACTGGTGGGCGGGCGGCAACGACAGCGGCCTGCACGCCGACCAGCACCGGCTGGTCTTCCACCCGAAGTACAACGGCCGCAACAAGAAGCGGCTCTTCGTGCTCAACGACGGCGGCATCGCGCGCACCAACAACGCCCGGGCCAGGGTCGCCACCGGACCCCGGGCGCCCTGCGACCCGCTGCTCTCCCGGATGTCCTGGCGTAGCTTGAACAACAACTACGGGGTCACGCAGTTCTACCACGGCACGGTGCACGTCGACAGCGGCCTGGTGCTGGGCGGCACCCAGGACAACGGCACCAAGAACATCTTCCTCCAGAACCGCTCCGGCGGCTCCTGGGGCGACGTCTTCGGCGGCGACGGCGGCTATTCCGCGGTCGACCCGCGCGACCGGCGGACGATCTACGTGACCATCCAGGGGGGCGTGGTGTTCAAGGGCTCGGGCTTCGGGACGTTCCAGGAGGCGACGAGTGGCATCACCGACTCGCTCGAGGCCGACGCCGCCGATCACGTCACCGCCACGCCGCGGAACTTCCTGTTCATCGCCCCGCTGGTGATGGACCTCGAGGCGCCCGACCGCCTCTGGCTGGGCGGCACCCGGATGTGGCGCACCGACAACGGCGCCGGCTCCTGGGCGCCGGCCAGCGCCCGCGCCGCCGGTGGCGCCAAGTTCAGCACGATCGCGATCCAGCCGGGCAACTCGGACCTGGTGGTCGCGGGCACCGATCTCGGCGACATCTACCGGACCGCCGGCGCCACCTCCGCGGGCGAGAGCACCGTCTGGAGCTCGACACGGCCACGGGCCGGGTTCGTCTCGTCGCTCGCGTTCGATCCGAGCGCCCCGGACACCCTGTACGCGACCTACGCCGGCTTCGGCGGCGCGCACGTCTGGCGCAGCGACGACGCCGGCGCCAGCTGGACGTCGATCGACGGCAGAGGGGACGCCGCCGTGCCGAACGTTCCGGTGCATTCGATCGTCGTCCACCCCGGGGATTCCGACCGGCTCTATCTCGGCACCGATCTGGGGGTCCTGACGTCGAGCGACGGCGGCGACTCGTGGGCGGTCGAGGACACCGGCTTTCCGAGCGTGGTGACCGAATGGCTCACCATCGCCGGCGATCGAGGCGAGCGCTTCCTGTACGCGTTCACCCACGGGCGGGGAGCGTGGCGCGTGCCGCTGGGGTAGGTCCCTTCTCTGCCTAGCGGGGAGAGAGGGACGCCACCTTCAGTTGGCGGGCCAGAGCCGGGGGTTGGGGGTGGGCAGGTCCCCCAGACGGGGCCTAAAGCGCAGCGCCCCCATTCGGCCACCTCAAGAGGAGACTTGCCAGGCCTTGTCGCCTGGCAAGGCTCTCTCGCGAGCCGGTTTCAGAAGGGGCGCGAGCCAGCCCCGGACGGGGGACCTGCCCACCCCCAACCCCCGGCTCTGGCCCCACGCGACGGGCCCCAGTCGGCATCCGGTGTAGAGTTTCAGGTTGGACCGCGCAGGTCCGCGAGCCATGCCGAAAGCGATCCCACACGACTGGCGCCCCTTCCGGACCGACGAGCGGCCGACCGAGCCGTTCTCTCCCCACGGCCGCTACACGCTCGCCCTCGCCTACGCCAACAGCTACCACGTCGGCATGTCGAGCCTGGCCCTGCAGCGGGTCTATCAGCTCGTTCACCAGCACCCGGAGTGGTCGTGCGAGCGCTTCTTCGCCGACGGCGAGGGGATGCCGCTCTCGGTCGAGACCGATACGCCGCTCGCGAGCTTCGGCGCCATCGCCTTCTCGATCTCGTTCGAAGAGGACTACGTCAACTTCCTGCGCATGCTCGCGCGCGCGGGGATTCCGGCGCGGCGACGCGAGCGCGGCCGCCGGGATCCGCTGGTGATCGTCGGCGGCTCGTGCGCGATGATCAACCCGCTGCCGCTCTCGGAGTTCGTCGACGTCTTCCCGCTGGGCGCGGCGGAGAACCTGCTGCCGGCCCTGCTCGCGGCCCTCGAGGAGGAGGCCGACCGCGGCGCGGCCATCGACCGCCTGGCCGCCGAGGACGGCTTCTACGTTCCCGAGCACCACCGGCCGGAAGAGGATGGCGAGCTGCCCAAGATCAAGAAGCTCGAGCTGACCGAAGAACAGATGCGCCGGCCGGGCAGCCTGCCGACCACCGCGATCGTGACGCCGCGAACCGAGTTCTCGGACAAGTTCCTGATCGAGATGTCGCGCGGCTGTCCCGAAAAGTGCCTCTACTGCTGGGCGACCTTCGGCATGGGCCGCTTCCGCTGGCACTCGACCGAGTACATCCTCGAGTCGCTCGAGCGCGCTCGCGGGGTGACCGATCAGCTCGGCTTCATCGCCACCGCGGTCGGCGACCACCCGGAGATCGAGCGCATCCTGGGCGAGGCGAACCGCCTCGGCTTCCGCACCTCGGTCTCGTCGATCCGCATTCCGGCGGTGACCGACGGCGTCCTGAGCGCCCTCCGGAATTCGGGCGACCGCTCGATCACCCTCGCCCCCGAGACCGGCAGCGACGAGCTGCGGATCAAGCTCAACAAGCCGATCCCCAACTCCCTGCTGCTCGACAAGGTGCGGCTGATCTTCCGGCACGGCTTCACCCAGCTGAAGCTCTACTTCATCATCGGCCTCCCCGGCGAGACCCTGGCCGACGTCGAGGCGATCGTCGACCTGGGCGCCCGCTGCCGGGAGATCATGCTCGAGGAGCTGGCCCCGAGCGGCGTCATCGGCAGCATCCACCTGGGCACCAACATCCTGGTGCCCAAGCCGTACACCGGCTGGCAGCGGGAAGCGGTCGCCGCCGGCGGTGAGCTCAAGGAGAAGATCTCGCTGCTCAAGCGGGGCGCCGCCGCGCTCCCCAACGTGACCCTGAGCTCGATGTCGATTCGCCAGGCGGTCTGGCAGACTTACATCTCGCGCGCCGGCTCGGAGGCCGCCGAGATGCTCGAGCTGGCGGCCCACGGCGAGAGCATCGCCTCGCTCCTGCGGCACTTTTCCGAGCGCGTGCGGCCCGAGGTCTTCGAGCCGCTGGCAGGCCCGCTGCGCTGGCACTTCATGCGCGCCGGGCGGACGCCCGCCGAGCCGGTCCCCGCCTGACGGACCGCCCGCCCAGCTCCGCGAACATCCAAGTCCCAACGCGCAGGTGCCGGGAGGTGGCGTCCCTCGCTCACCTCGAGGGTGAGAGAGGGATCGAGGGAGAGAGGGGTGATCCGATCAAGCTGCGTCCCTCTCTTACCTCGAGGGCGAGAGAGGGATCGAGGGAGAGACGGGTGATCCGATAGAATCGCTCCATGCCAGCGGCAGGAAAGGTGGCCGGTTCCCTGATCGGACGCTTCGCGTCGAGGCTCAAGTACCCGCAGCTGTTCTTCGTCACCCTGGCCCTGTTCCTGCTCGACCTGATCATCCCCGACTTCTTCCCGTTCATCGACGAGATCCTGCTCGGCCTGCTGACCGTTCTGCTCGGCAGCTGGTCCGACGACCGCGGCCAGAACGACGTGCGCAAGCCGCCGATCAAGGACGTGACGCCGAGAGAGCCGGAAGTGCCGCCCCACCCGGGCGAAGAGTAGGGCTACGCCGCTCGGGTGTCGGGCACCTCGACGCGGCCGGCCTTCAGGATCTCCTCGAACTCGTCGCACGGCATCGGCTTGCCGAGCAGGAACCCCTGGGCGCTGCGACAGCCGAGCTCGACCAGGCAGCCGAGCTCCTGCTCGGTCTCGATCCCCTCGGCGATGACGCCCATGCCCAGGCTCTCGGCCATGGCGATGGTCGCCTTGACGATCGCGCGGCTCTGGTCCTTCTCGTGCAGGCCGGTGACGAAGGAGCGGTCGATCTTGAGGACGTCGAGCGGGTAGCGCATCAGATAGCTGAGCGAGGAGTAGCCGGTGCCGAAATCGTCGAGGTGCAGCAGCACTCCCATTTCGCGCAAGCGCCCGAGCTCCGCGGTCATCAGCTCGACGTCGTGCAGCGCCGCGCTCTCGGTGACCTCGAGGTGGAGAAAGCGCGGGTCGAGACGGCTGTCGCCGAGGATGCCGGCTACCACGCCGGGCACGTCGTCGCTACCGAAGTGGCGCGCGGACACGTTCACCGAGATGGGCACGATCGGCAGCCCCGCCGCCAGCCACTCGGAGTTGCGGCGACAGATCTCCCGCAAGACCCAGGTGCTCAACTCGGGCATCAGGCCGAGCTGCTCGGCGAGCGGAATGAAGCGGCCGGCGACCAGCAGACCCTCGGTGGGATGACGCCAGCGGATCAGCCCTTCGGCGCCGGTGAGTTTGCCGTCCGGTATCGAGACCAGCGGCTGTAGGTAGAGCTCGAACTGGTCGTTCAGCAGGGCCAGCCGGAGCTCCTGGCCGCGCACCAGGCGCTGGTGCGCGAGCCGGTCGGAAGGCTCGCTGAAGACGGCCAGGCTGTCGACGCCCCGCTCCTGCGCCTGCGCCAGGGCGGTGCCGGCGTTTCTGAGCAGCTCCGACGGGTCGCCGGCGTCGTCCGGATAGACGCTCAGGCCGACGGAGCAGGAGACCCGGAGCTGGTGGCCGTCGATCGACAGCGGCTCCTCCCAGATCCGCCGCAGGCGATCGATGGCGTTCAAGATGTCCGAGAGATCGTCGCATTTCGAGATCAGCAGCGCGAACTGATCGCCGCCGAGCCGGGCCAGGGTGTCGGACTCGCGGGTAAACCGCTCCAGCCGCTCGGCCAGGGAGGTCAGCACCAGGTCGCCGGCCGCGATGCCGAGCCCGTCGTTCACCAGCTTCAGGTTGTCCACGTCCAGGATGGCCAGCCCGACGCGGCTCTCGAGGCGTCTGGCCTGGGCGATCTCGAGGTCGATGATCTCCTGCAGCACCCGGCGGTTGGTGAGCCCGGTCAGATCGTCGTTGCAGCCGGCCTCCCGCAGCCGGCGGTTCTGGAGCGTCAGGTCGCTCAGCATGCCGCGCATGCGCACGGTCTGCACCAGCACCGCGACCAGCAAGCCGGTCACCAGCGTGGCTACAGCGAAGTCGATAGAGAGGTCCACCGAAACCTTTTTCGCAATGGGCGTGCCAGGAAAAGAGCAGGCCCGGTGGGCAGCTCTCGGCCCCGGCTGACGAAAAATGGCGGCGACCCGCCAAGAAAATGGCAGCTGGCGGCGGCTACCTCGACTTCAGCTCGAGCTCCTCCAGGGTCCGCGGCCAGTCGTCCTTGAGCAGCCGCGAGAGCGCGCGATCGGCCAGGAGCCGGCCTCCGGTCTGGCAGGCGGCGCAGTAGTTGGCCTCGTTGTCGGCGTAGACGATGCGCTGGACCGGCTTGCCGCAGGCCGGGCAGGGCTCGCGGAAACGGCCGTGAACCGCCATGCCTTCGCGGAACGCGGTCACCTTCTCGGGGAAGCGGTCGCCGGCCTCCCGCCGCAGCCGGTCGCGCCACTCGATGAGCACCGAGCGCGCCGCCTCGAACAGCCGGTCGATCTCGTCTTCGGCCAGCCGGTCGGAGAGCTTGAACGGCGACAGGCGGGCGCGGTGCAGGATCTCGTCGGAGTAGGCGTTGCCGATGCCGGAGAAGATGCTCTGATCCGTCAGCGACCGCTTGAGCGTGTGGCGCCGGTCCGCCAGCGCCCGGGCGAAGCCCGCGCGATCGGACTCGAGCACCTCGATGCCGCCGCGGTCGTGCTCGGCGAGGGCGGCTTCGCCGCGCACCAGGTGGAGCGACGCGCGCCGCTTGCTGCCGGCTTCGGTCAGCAGCAGGGTGCCGCCGGCGAAATCGAACGCCGCCAGACCCCGGCGTCCGGGGATCTTGGCACCCGGCGGGCGCCAGCGCAGCCGTCCCGCGATCATCAGGTGCAGGACCAGGAAGAGATCCCGGTCGAGCGCGAAGACGATCCGTTTGCCCAGCCGGCGGAGCCCGGTGACCCGGCTGCCGTCGGCGGCCGGCAGTGGCGGGTCGAAAGAGCGCACGAGGAACGGGCTGGCCAGCCGGATCCTCTCGAGTTGCTCACCGACCACCCTGGGCGCCAGAGCGTGGAGATAGAGCTCGACGTCGGGAAGCTCAGGCACCGGCGCGCCCATCCGCCCGCGTCCGCTCGTCCGGCTCTCGGTGGGCCGGCTCCGGGTCGGCCTGCTCCCGAACCAGCTCGAGCGTGTGCCGGATCGCCTCCGGGCCGCCCGCCGCGCCGTGGCCGGGCACGACGGATCGCGCTTCGGGATAGCGTGCCAGCAG